>JAITRD010000288.1 GCA_031288575.1 Treponema sp.
GCCGGCGGGAGGTTTTAGCCCTTCACGCTCCCCACCGTAAGTCCCGCGATAAAGAAACGCTGGAGCAAGGGGTAGAGGGTGATGATGGGCAGGGTTGAAACGATGATCACCGCCGACTTGACCGCGATGCCCAAGCTTTGGGCCTCCGCGGATCCCGCCCCTTCCCCGACCATCTGGGTGCCCGCCACGATATTTCTCAGGAAGAGCATCACCGGGTACTGTTTGCTTTTTAAGTAGATCAGGGCATGGAACCAGTCGTTCCAGAAGAATACCGCGTAATACAGGCCGATGGTCGCTATCGCCGCGGTGGACAAGGGCAGGATGATCCGGAACAGGATGCCGTAATAACCGAGGCCGTCGATCAGGGCCGCCTCCTCAATTTCGTGGGGGACCCTTTTGAAGAAACTGATCAGGATGATCAGGTTGAAGGGGTTGACGGCAAAAGGCAGGAGGATCGCGAAGGGGGTGGAGATGATCCGCAGGTTTGAAACCAAAAGATAAGCGGGAACCAGGCCCCCGGAAAAGAACATGCAAAATACCACCAGCTTGAGGAAGATTTTGTTGCCCCAGAGGAAGGACTTTGACAGGGGATAGCCGAAGAGGATGGTAAAGATCAGGGCGATGCAGGTCCCGCAGGAGGTGTAGAAAAAGGTATTCCCATAGGCCAGAAAAAAGTTCGGATACTTGAGGATGGTCCTATAGGCCGCCGTGTTAAAGCTCCGGGGCAGAAGGCCTACCTGGTTCTGTAAAATGTCCCGCACATTCGACAGGGACAGGGTGATGATATACAGGAAAGGCACGACGCAGATAAAAAGGGAAAAAAACATCCCCCCGTAAACGAAAAGGTCAAAAAACGAAAGCCGGGGACGCATCCCCGAATAAGCCTTACCGCTTTTCATGTCCCGCCCCTAAAAAATAGATTCCCCGGTAAGTTTCCGGCTGCTGAAATTGGCAGACAGTACCAGGATAAGGCCGATGATGCTGTTAAAAAGCCCGATGGCGCTGGCATAGGAGTAATTCGGCGTTCCCGCGAGGCCGATGCGGTACACCAGGGTATCCAGGATATCGCTGGTATAGGAATTGGCGGGGGTGTAAAGCAGCAGCACCTTTTCAAAACCCAGAGAAAGCATCCGGCCCACCTGGAGGATCAGCATCACCATCACCGTAGGCAGGATCGACGGGATCGTTACGTGGAATATCTTCTGAAGCCGGGAAGCCCCGTCGATTTCGGCGGCCTCAAAAAGATCCGAGTTAATACTGGTTATCGCCGCAAGGTAGATGATGGCGGTCCAGCCGGTAAACTGCCAGCTATCGGTCAGAACGTAGATGGGCCGGAACCATACCGGTTCGTTAAGGAAGTAGATCGGCGTGATGCCGAAGGTCGTCACGAGGAACCGGTTGAAAATGCCCGACGAGGGGGAAAGGAGTTCCCCCAGGATGGCGATGACAACCACGGTGGAGATAAACCGGGGCATATAGGAAACGGTCTGGACAACCTTCTTGAACCATTTGATCCGGGCTTCGCTAAGGAGTACGGCGAATAGGATAGGCAGGGGGAAGTTAACCGCAATATTCCATAGGGAAGTGAGCAGGGTGTTGCGGAAGGCCCGCCAAAAGGCTTCGTCCTGGATAAAACGCTCGAAGTACTGGAAGCCCACCCATTCGGTACCCCAGGGCCCCATGCCGGGACGGTAACGCCGGAAGGCAAGGATGTTCCCAAACATGGGGAGGTACTTGAATACAATAAAATACACAAGGGGCAGCAGGGTCATGGAGTAAAGCGCCCGATACTTATACAAATGGGCGCCGAGGCTGATTTTTGAGCCCCCCGTTGCGATGATTTTTCCCCGGAAATATCGGGTACTTTTCTCCATGCTCATAGAAGTTTCCTTGAATCTAGAGGTTGGCGTTATACAAAGCCAGGTAGTCGTTGATGCCCTTGGCGTTCATTTCCGCCACATAGGCATCCCAATCCCGGTCCAGGCTCTTCTTCCCGGTGAGGAAGGCGTCGTCCCAGACCGCAAAGGTATCAAAGAGGGGCCCCATCAGCGCGGAAGCCCGTTCGGCGCCCCGGTCGTCAAGCTTGGGGACGGGAGGGATGGGCCGGATCGCCCCCGGCATGGAGGCTACCGTATGGTTGATGCTCTCGTAGTTGGCGTCGTACTTGGTCATCTCCCAATCGAACTTCCAGACAAACTGGCTGCCCGCGGATCCGCAGCCGTAGCGGAGCTGCATGGTCTTGTAGATGCCGTCTGCCGAAGAAAGAATGCTGTCGGCGTATTTGATTTTGTTCCCTTCCATCGTGTAGGTCTGCCCCTCTACCCCCAGGCACCAGAGGGTGGCCGCTTCCTTGCTAAAGAACACCCGGTCAACGGCCCGGATAATCTGTTCAAAATTGGCCTTCTGCGAAGTGGCGATGGGGAAGAGGATGCCGTTGCTGGTCCGGTTCCTCGGCTGGGCACGGGCACCCGCGGGGCCGGCCGGCGGCGGGTACATGTTAAGCTTGAAACCCGGAATAGTGCTGGCCGCGGTGATGCCCCCGATCTGATCGTACCAGGCAAAGGTGGCGATAGAAGTGCCCGTAGCCATCTTGCGGTTCCATACGTCGTTGTCGATGGGCTCCTTCATCTCCGGATCCAGGAGGCCCTCGGCGTACATCCGGTGCCAGAAGCGCATATATTCCCGGTAGTTGGAACTGGTCGCCCCGGTAAAGTAGGCATTCTTGCTGTAATCCCAGCTTAAAACCCGGCTGCCCCCGGCGCCGTTCAGGTGGAGGCTGATGTCCCAAGCGGGCTGGCTCATGCGGTGCAAGAGGTAGGTGCCCATTAACAGGGTGAAGGGGTAAGAGGAGGGGTTATCCTTCTTGTAGGCCTTGCAGAAGTTGTAAAGGTCCTCGTAGGTCTTGGGGGCGGACATGCCGTATTTCGCCAGGAGATCCTCCCGGAGCAACAGCCCCGAGGTATAAAAAGGCTTATCGAACAGGGAGGGAAGGCTGTAGAGCTTGCCGTCCTTGAGCTTCAGCCGGTCCACTTCCTCCTGGAGGCCGAATTCCTTTACCCGTTCATTAAAGTGCGGGGTCCAGTTACCGACGTCGCTGGTACAGACAACGGCCCCGTTCTGGGCCAGGGTAGCGTACTCCCCGGTGACCGGCAGGTAGCCGATGGCGTCCGGCACATTAACCCCGCTGTTGAGCCAGAGGGACGTCTTGGTGGTATAGTCGCTTGTGGGGACCAGTTCCCAGTTGACCTTCACATTAAAAAGCTTATCCACGGTCTGCACCGTAAGCCAGTCGCTTTTGAAAGGAAGGGTGGCATTGTCGTAATAGGCAAAGGTAAATTCCACCGGCTTCTCCGAAGCCGCCGTCGTCTGCTGGCCGCCGCCGCCGGCAAAGGCCATGCCCAGGGCAAGGACGGTTCCCAGCGCAAATGCTAAAATTTTTGTCTTCATCATCCTGATTTCTCCTTACGTGATATTCCCGAACCGGGCACCTGCGGCCCGGGTTTCCTTACATTATACTAAAAATATTATCCAAAAACAAAAAAACTTCCGGCGGCGGCAATTCGGCCTTTACCGCCTAAACCTCCCCCGAACGGAACAATAAGGCCGCCCAGCCGGTTATTTTTGTTACGCTTCAATGCTTGGCGGTAAAAGTAAATGCCGGAAGCCTTGGAAAAGCGGCAGATAGCCTGTCATCCCCCCCATCCAGAAAACCTTCTCCCCCAAGAGCCTGCTTTTACCGCCTAAACCTCCCTCAAACGGAACAATAAGGCCGACTGGGCGGGAAAAATCCCCAGGGGGACACTTGACCGAAGCTTTGCGCCATCTGACTCTCAAGGACAAAGACAAAACCATCTCGCGCAAAGCAAGCGTGGCCCTCTGGGGATTTTTCCCGCCCAGTCGGTTGTTTTTGTTACGCTTCAATGCTTGGCGATAAAAGTAAATGCCGGAGCCCTGGGGAAATACTTGAGCTTGTTCCAAAACTCGGTTATTTTTGGAACAGCCTCATTTTCTATAATTTTTTGGAGGGATATATGCCCATAGCCGGTACGATTAAAGAAGCCCTTGGTTCGGGGTCCATGATACGGAAGATGTTTGAGGAGGGGGCCCAGCTAAAAAAGCAATACGGCGCCGACAAGGTTTTTGATTTTTCTATAGGGAATCCTGACATTGAGCCGCCCCCGGCTTTTCACCGGGTTTTTTTAAAACTTGCCCAGGAGGATAAAAAGGGTTCCCACGGGTATATGCCCAATGCGGGCTATCCCGAAGTTCGGCAGGCCCTGGCGGAAAAGGCCGGGCGGGAACACGGGGTAAAACTGGACGGTTCCCATATCGTTATGGCCGCGGGGGCCGCCGCGGGGCTCAATGTGGTTTTTAAGGCCATCCTCAATCCGGGGGATGAGGTGATCGTTTCCCGGCCCTATTTTATGGAATATAAGGCCTATGTAGGAAACTACGGGGGCCGCCTTATCGAGGTTAATACCCTGCCGGATTTCACCCCGGATCTGCCGGCCATAGCGGCCTGTCTTTCCGCTAAAACGGCGGCGGTGCTTATCAATTCCCCCCATAATCCCACGGGACGGATCTATCCCGCTAAAACCGTCGCGGAACTGGCGAAGATCCTCTGGAACCACGGCAAAAACTGCGGCCGTTTTCCCTACCTGGTTGCCGACGAGCCCTACCGGGAGATTGTCTATGCCGCGGAGACGCCTCCGGTCCTTTCCGCCTACGGCGAATCCATCGTGGTAAATTCCTATTCCAAGAGCCTTTCCCTGCCGGGGGAGCGGATCGGTTATATTGCGGTGAGCCCGGATATGCAGGATAAAGAAGAAGTGGTAAACGCCCTCACCTACGCTACCCGGACCCTGGGCTATGTCAACGCTCCGGCGCTGATGCAGCGTATTGTGGCGGAACTGACCTTTGCCCGGGTGGATGTGGAGGTTTATGCCCGGCGCCGGGACGCCTTCAAGGAAGCCCTGGACGGGGTGGGTATAGGCTATGTTGAGCCGGAGGGGGCTTTTTATCTTTTCTGCCAGGTTCCTCCGGGAAAATCCGGGGCCGATGACGACGGGGCCTTTGTGAACCACCTTAAAAAGCACCTTATCCTCGGCGTTCCCGGCAGCGGCTTCGGAACACCCGGCTGGGTGCGGTTTGCCTACTGCGTGGA
>JAITRD010000216.1 GCA_031288575.1 Treponema sp.
GCCTGCCAGGCCGCGGCGTTTTTCGAGTAGGGGCAGAATTGGCCGTAGGGGATCTGATCCGTATACGCGGAGAGGTTAAACCGGGGGTTATGAAGGGTCCAGGCTTCGGCGGCGCCCCGGCAGGCGGAAATGGCGATTCCGCTTCGGGAAAGCTTGCGCTGAACATCCTCGCGGCTGAAAAATTCCAGCAGCTTCCAGGCTTCCCCGGGGTACTTGGTACCCGCCGAAGCGGCCCATCCCAGGCCGTCATAAACCGCGGCCCGCCTGCCGTTATTGGCGCCGGGCAGGACCGTGAGGTCGCAGTTCGCCGCCACATATTCGTTGTTTTCCAATTCGGGAAGGCGCCAGGAACCAAAACAGGCCATGGCAACCTTGCCGGATTCAAAAAGCGCCGCGTGGCTGTTTTCGGCGACAAGCGGCAGCCTGGGGGAAAGGCCCTCCCGGACAAAATTGACCAAATATTGCATAGCCTCTATCGTTTTCGGATCGCCGTAGCCGGATTTCTTTTTATCCTCGCTGATTACCCATCCGCCGTTCTGGAATATAAAATTAAAGTACATTTCCTGATTAGCGATAATAACCGCGAAACCGTGATGTTCCAGGGTGGTCAGTTTTTTTGCCGCCGCCTTAAGGGTGTCCCAGGTCCAGGTCGCGTCGGGATAGGGCTGGCCGGCGGCATCAAAGATGGTCTTATTGTACCACAGCGCGACCGTATCCAGATCCTTGGGAATCGCCCACTGTCTGCCGTTAACGGAATAGAACCCCGCCAGGTCATAGGGAAATTTGGAAAGATCCGTGACCGCGCTCTAAACTTGACCCACAAAATTCTGTGTAATTCCCGCAGGGGAGGGGGAAAGGCTGGGAAAAATGCTTGTAGAGTCCGCCTCCGCTATCTTCAATACGCTTCGGCGGGGAATTCCAAATATTTTTCCCAGCCTTTCCCCCTCTCCTGCGTGCCTACTCAAGAAAAGTGGGTCAAATTTAGCCTAAAAGGGGGTAACGACACTCGGGATAATAAATTTACCGCCTGAATTGTGGGTCAAGTTTAGACCGCGCTCCGGGCAATATGATCCGTCAAATCCATCAGCATCCCGTTAGCAATATACCCTGCAGCCTGGCTGGAATGCATCCAGAACACATCCGGCTGGCCGGCGGCGGCTTCCAAAAGGGTCCAATAGTGCTGCCAGGGCGTAAGCTCCACATTCACCCGGATACCGGTCCCGGCGGTAAAATCCTCGAGAACCGCGGCGATTCCCCCTTCCTGATTTTTGTCCCAGATGCCGAGTTTTAAGGTAACGGCGGACTTTCCGGCGGGCATTCCGGAGGGACTGGCGGAGGTCCCGGCAGAAGCTCCGGCGGAGGTTCCGCCGGATTTGGCACAGGAAAGAAAAGGGGATCCCAAGACAACCCATGCCAAAACCGTCATAAAAAATTTCTTTTTTTGTAATAATTCCATAGATCACGCTCCCTAAATTCCAGTATAGAATTTGGGGCATGGCGGACCCGGCCTGCCTTTTGATAAATTAAAAAAAGGCGGTTATAACAAAAAAATATTTACAAAAAATAAAGGATAACCTTAGAATATATTAGAGTTTCATTACCTTTGGCCCCCACTTTTGTCCCTGGGCGGGTTGGTTTCCCCCTTGCGCCCCTTTCCCTTGCGGTAAAAACAGCCCTAAAAAAGTTGTTTTGCAGCATGGCTAAAACCTGGACTAGGCAAAATATAGCAATTTCCGGGGCGGCTCTACTCGTTGCTATGGCTCAAAGGGCCTGGAGCGGGAACCGGCAGACGGCAAAAATTGAATTTTCCCTATCAGACAGCCTGAAAACAAAACTTCAAGAACTTCTCGGGAAAGAAGTACATACCATCTTCATAACTGATAGTGACGCCCGGCATATCAGAAAGCATCATGGGCAAAATGAGGACAAGCGGGGGCAGGTGGATATTACCCCGGCAGATTTTGCGCTTATTCCCGTTGTTTTGAACGAATATGACACGGCAGAACATACCGGGGAAGACAAGCTGGGCAACAAGAAGTTGTTATTTACCAAAAAGATTGAAGGGACTATCTACTTGGCAAGCATTGAGCGGGGAAACAATCAGATAGGGGTTATAACCTTATGGAAGATGAAAAACTAAAAGCCCGATTGGGTGTCTAATGTTTGGCAAAGCCCCCCTAGACCGAACGTCCGAAACGACCCCAACCAGCTACTAAAAATATCGTACCAAAAATCTATCCTGTCAAGACCGTAATAGCCCCGGAAAGAGAAAGCCCGGTTTTCTTTGCCATATTAGCGTCCTCGATGTCCAATCCGGCATCGTTACCGGTAACGCGCACTCTCTATTTTCCTCCGTATGTAATACAAAGGATATTATTTTTATATACAAACGATATATAGATATACATGTGTATATCGATTGTATGTTGTTTGACCTACGGATTTTTTCATATTAGAAACTGTTCCGGCCTCTTTTGTCTTGAACGCCGGCCTTACTAATGGTAAAGGTTCCCTCTTCTATCATTTCCGCTATATACGTAATTGCCATAATACAGCCTTCCGATAGGTTAAGGCCGGATTTGGC
>JAITRD010000222.1 GCA_031288575.1 Treponema sp.
ATAACGGGGTCTTTGCTTCAGGGAATGATGGTTTCGGGCTTTTTAACCGCAATACCGGCGAACCCTATTCAGGGGAAGCCGGCAGGATCATCAGGGCAATGACAGACGCCGTAAAGTGATTTTTAGAGCATGCTGAAACAACTGAGCCTGTCCCAAAACTAATTGACTATGCGCTAAAGCGCATGGTTTTGGGACAGGCTTTTGCAATAATGGTACCGGATCAATTGCTTGGGCTTGAACAGTAACTCCCAAGCGGTCTCCGGTTCATAGTTTCATTGTCGAAGTCGTTATATCAAAAAAGGTTTTTTCGAGTATACGATCCTATGGCCTCAATATTTTTACAAACCTTCAGCTTTCTTACCATGCCGCGGTGAAATTTCACCGTTTATTTACACGCTTTTAACGATCAATTTATATCCACGCCGCATATTCTACTTGTTTTACGGGGATCGTGATATGGCGAATTACAAAAAATCCGGGAGCGGAAAGATGATAGTAGTGGTGATTATATATACGGGAGGAGTGGATGAGAATCGCCTATTTTACCGATACCTACAGCCCGGAGGTGAACGGCGTAACCAATACCCTGTCCAGGCTCGGGGCCTACCTGGATGAAAAGGGTATCCATCATACGATTTTTGTTCCGGACTACGAATATGAGGATGCGCTTCCCCGGCGGGAGAACCGGTATTCTGTTTACCGGAATCTGTACCGCTTCAAAGGGTTGAAAGCGCCCTTTTCCCCGAAAAGCCGTCTGGCCTTTCCCGACTTCCGGAAAATTGATGAAATCTGCGACGGTTTTAAGCCGGACCTGGTTCATGTAAGTACCGAATTGGGAATCGGCTTCCGAGGTATGCGTTACGCCGTTACCCGCAACCTTCCCCTGGTAATGAGTTACCACACCAACTACGGCGAATATCTGCGTTATTTTAACCTTGACTTCTTCAAACCGGTATTGGAAAGGTACCTCGCTTGGTTTTACCGTTTTGCCCACCGCATTCTGGCTCCCTCCCGGCATACCCTGGAAGACCTTTTCCGCAGGCAATACCAGAACCTGGGTCTCTGGTCCCGGGGAATAGATACAGCGCTTTTTAATCCCGAATACCGGAACGAAGGCCTGCGGAACCGGTTTGGAAAGGACAAATTGATATTTCTTTACGCGGGTCGGCTTTCCCCGGAAAAAAGTCTTGATATGCTGATCTACGCAGCCGCCGAAATTGAAGACCGTTTTCCCCGGAAAACAGTTTTTGTGTTCACCGGGGACGGTCCCTATGCCGAAATAATTCGAAGACACAAACTGCCCAATGTGGTTCTGACCGGATTCAAACGGGGCAGGGAACTTTCGGAAATTTACGCGTCGGCGGATTGTTTCGCCTTTCCTTCGGGGACCGAAACCTTTGGCAACGCCGCCCTGGAGGCCATGGCTTCGGGCCTGCCGGTAGCGGGAGTGGCAAGCGGCGGCGTTACGGATTTTCTTTCCCACGGAAACAACGCCCTGCTTTGTCCCGAAGGCTGCCGGGAAGCCTTTTTGGAAAACCTGGTTACCCTTATGGAAGATCCGGTTCTCCGCCTGGATCTTGCGGAGAAGGCCCGGAAAACCGCCCTGGCCCGGGACTGGAACCGTGTCTTTGACGGCCTCTTAAACACCTATACCACGGTCATTGAGGAACAGCGGCAGCGATACCGGCAGAGGGCCTCATGATCCGCCGCTCTTTGTTGGCCGATCTTTTTGCCCTGGCCTTCGCCCGGCCTTCCCGGTTTCCCGGACAGCTTGTTATCCAGATAACCAATCACTGCAACGGAAGCTGCCCCCAATGCGGCATGCGCCGGGAAGCGGAAATCGGGCGGGTCAAACTTCCGGCGGAAACCGTTAAAAAGGCCCTCAAGGACTGCGCCGAAAACGGTGTCGATGCGGTGTCCTTCACCGGGGGCGAGCCCTTTATCAACATCCCCGAAATTCTCAAGCTGCTGGATTATGCCCGGGACTTGAAAATTCCCTACCTGCGCAGCGGTACCAACGGGTATATGTTCGCCACCGGCGGGGAGGCCGCCGGCCTGGACCGGTTGATTCCCCTGGTAGAATCCCTGGTGAAAAGTCCCTTGCGGAATTTCTGGATCAGCATGGATTCCGCGGACACCGAAACCCATGAACGGCTGCGCGGCCTGCCGGGGGTAATCGACGGCATCAGCAAAGCCCTGCCGGTGTTTCACGCCCGGGGGCTGTACCCCGCGGTCAACCTGGGGATAAACCGCTGTATCGCCGGGGAGCCGATTCCGCCCCTGGGCGAAGGGGGAGGCGAACCGGCTTTTTTTGAAAAGTTCCGCCAGGGTTTCAGCGCCTTTTTTACCAAGGCTGTTGACATGGGTTTTACCATGGTCAATGTCTGTTATCCCATGAGCTTTGAAACCCTCGGGCTGGGATCGGAGGAGCCCGCCTATGGCGCCATATCGGACGACATGATGGTGAACTTTTCCCGGAGGGAACTGCGTCTGGTCTTTAAGGCCCTGCTCCAGACCATACCGGCCTTTAGGAAATCCATACGGATTTTCACCCCCCTTTCGGTACTTTACGCCCTCTCCCGGGAAAATTCCCGGGACCTGCTTTTCCCCTGCCTCGGGGGGATCTGTTATTTCTATATGGACAGCCGGGACGGCCATATCTACCCCTGCGGCTACCGGGGAGATGAGGATATGGGCGCTTCCATTGCGGAACTGAGAACATTGTCCGGCGATCAACAACCCTTTTGCGAAAGATGTTTTTGGGAGTGTTTTATGGACCCCTCCCAGCTTTTCGGAATCCTCCGTTATGTGGTCCGGCATCCCTGCCAGGTGTGGTTTGGAAAGATCCCGGACCGGCAGATGCTGCGCCTTTGGCTTGGGGATATAAAGTATTATCTGGCCTGCGATCTTTTTGACGGAAGAAAGCCGCCTAAAAGGAGATGGAAAAATTGAATTTATTGAACCATTACAAAATGGCGAAGATGATTTACCGGCAGATGAAGGAGCAGGGGATGAGCCTCAGGGCTTTCCCCTTTATCCTGGGCAACCTCGTCCCGGATCTTTGCTTTTCATTTTTATTCCGCCGCCATGAATACGGTTGTTCCCCCCTTCTCCTCAAAAAAATCATCCTCCGGCTGTACGGAGGCCCCTTTGATCCTTCCTCCGCTTTTTTTGCCTACTTCATGGGGATTGTCAGCCATTACATCTGCGATTATTTTTGTTATTCCCATTCCCCGGCATTTCAGGGGAATTTGTGGGATCATATAAAATACGAATGGGTTCAGCCTATGCCCGCGCCCGAAGAAGTGTCCGCCTGCGAACCGGAACGGCGGGCAATAGGTTTTTCCTCCCTGATGGATACCCTGGATGAATACGTCAGACGCCATGACCGCGACCTGATGCGGGATGCCGCCGCTCAAACCGACATCGCCATGGGAACGGCCATGGCGGGATGGCTGGCGGGGGCGGTTTTCCGTTCCGCGGAACAGCGTTCCCCTTTGCCGGCTGCCCTTCGCAATACGCCGGGTGTGGCTGTGTAGGGGTCTTCCCTTAAAAACCGGGGATTCTTTGGCTGCATGGCGAATGTGGTTATGATGGCGGGGTTTTTCTATACCAATATGTATATTTTTCCTTGTATCCTATTTTTTTATACAATCCTTTGGCTATTTCATTGTTGTTTACAACCTGCAAATATGATTTTTTTATCCCGGCCTTTCCCGCCTCGGACAATATTGATTGTACTATCTCTTTTCCGTATCCCCTTCCGCGTTTATCTTCTTTTATCACAATATCAAATAACCCGACATATTCATTTTCTATTACGCCATAGCCGCAGCCGGCTACTTCATTATTTAATTCTTTGTAAACAACAATCTTGTTTCCGGTGATATTTTTTAACATAGTTTTTAATGTTTCTATAAATTCACCTTTAATATTGTTGTTTTTTATAAATCCGTTTATCCATTTTTCATTAAAATCAATATGGATATTTATTCCGGGATAATTTTCTTCCAGGATCTTTATATCATCACATATTTGAACCGATGTTATATCAAGTGCTTCGTAGTTTAGGGCTTCCAATTTTTTGTCGATTGTTTTATGTTCATCACATTTTACCAGTTTATAAACCACCGGCAAATTATATTTTGCATATAAGTTTTTACAATGTTGTATTTTTTCTTCCAGGTTGATTTTAGAGGGATATATTGGATTTATTGAATTGGCCCTTTTGGTATATCCGTTGGCCAGCCTAATAATCCATCCGTCATATACCACGGTTTGTATAGACGGCCATGCGTTCATTGATAATTCCTCTATGGTAAAATCCATTTTTATTCCCCTTAGATGCCAGCGCCTGTCCCAAAACTAATTGACTATGCGCTAACGCGCATGGTTTTGGGACAGGCTTTTGTAGTTTTTCAGGCTTTTAGCCTGCGAACCTTTGGTTCGACAAAACTACGGAATTTAAGGTTGCTTTCCCAAAACTTCAGTTTTGGGAAAGCCTCAATCATAGCCGCCATTGTGTGTTTTTCGTTTTTCGGCTCTGCTATCACCCGGTTTGCCTTTTACGGCTTAAGGTAAAAGTAAATGCAGGAGCCCTGCTATCAGCCCCCCTGCCGCAGATAGCCCGCCATCCCTCCCTCATCCCGAAATTTCTTTCCCCCCAACAGGCCAAGCCTTTACCTCCAATCTTCCAAACAGAACAATAAGGCCGGCTGGGCGGGCAAAATGCCCCAGGGGGTCAGAGGACCCCGCGGGTCCTAAGACCGAAGCTTTGCGCCATCTGACCTTCAAGAAAACGACAAAACTTACTAGCGCACGGCAAGCGTGACCCCCTGGGGCATTTTGCCCTCCCAGCCGGTCATTTTTGTTACAGTTTTTATTATAAGCAGTAAACGCATGAGCCGCCCAGGAGCTTGATCTTCTCCTTGAGAGCTGTTATTATGATTTCAGTTATACGGCGAAGCGGCTGTATATGGTGTCCCGCAGTGGTGTAGAAAAGGTCCTTTCCTTATGTAGTTCCGGCCCCTATCCTGCGCTCCGCCGGGATTATTCGGTAATGTATCTGCATTATTGAAAGATTCTTATCGTTATTAAGGAATATATGACGACCGACAACCATCCCTTCTCTTCCTTCGGTTTATCCGATGCGGTGCTTGAGGCTTTAACCCGGAAAGGGTTTACCGCCCCAACTTCTATTCAAAAGATTGCTTTGCCCCGGCTTTTAGCTGACGAGGGGCATCTGGTAGTAAGGGCCCGGACCGGGACGGGCAAAACCGCCGCCTTTGGGATTCCCCTGGTGGAACACCTTACCCAGGCGGGGCTTGGTCCCGGCCGGGCTCCCCGCTCGCTCATCCTTACCCCCACCCGGGAACTGGCCCTTCAGGTTTCCAAGGAAATCGCTTCCTTTATATCCGGTTCCTATCCCCGGATCAGCGCTGTCTACGGCGGGGCGTCAATCAGAAATCAAATTATCGACCTGAAACGGGGAACCGAGATTGTGGTGGGTACCCCCGGCCGTGTTATGGACCTGATGGAACGGAAGGTTTTGGATCTTTCCATTATTGACTGGTTCATCCTGGACGAAGCCGATGAAATGCTGGACATGGGTTTTTTTGAGGATGTGGAAACCATCCTCAAGGCGGTCAAGCCTGAGCGCCGGGTGGCCCTTTTTTCCGCCACCATGCCCGAAGCCATCCTCAGGATAGTCCGGCAATATATCGGGGATGTAGAAATCCTTGAGGATGTCGCGGCGGAGGATGAAAAACCCGCGGTGGATCAGTATTACCTGGTGGTTAAAAAAGAGGACCGCCTTGAGGTTCTCCGGCGCATCATTGACGGCTCGGAGGGCTTTTACGGCCTGGTTTTTTGCGCCACCAAAGCCGGAACCGATGAGCTGGCCCGGCGGCTTATCGAGGGAGGGTATCCCGCGGAGGCTATTCACGGGGATCTTTCCCAGGAAGCCCGGGAGCGGACCCTGCGGCGTTTCCGTTCCCGGATTACCACCATCCTGGTTGCCACCGATGTAGCCGCTCGGGGGCTTGATATTGAACGGCTTACCCATGTGATTAACTGGGACCTTCCCGCGGACCGGGAGACCTATGTCCACCGCATAGGCCGGACCGGCCGGGCTGGGAGGCGGGGCAAGGCCATAAGCCTTGCCCTTCCCGCGGACCGGGGCCGCATGACCCATCTTTCCCGGAGCATGGAGCGGACCCTGGGGAGCAGGATTCAATGGAAGAAGGTTCCCCAGATCAAAAAGGTGATGAAGGCCGTCAGGGTTCGGATCTTTGAGGCGGTGGTTGCCGCCTTTCCCGGAAGCCTGGCCGCCGCCGGGGCGTCTCCGGAGGAAGATGCCCTGCCCGGGCTGAACCATGCCGAAACGGGCCATATCGAAACGGACCTTGCCGAAGCGGGGGGCATGGACGGTCAAAACGCCGAAGAGGTTTCCGCGGACATTCAGGACCTTCCGGAACAGGAGGCCGGCCCTTCCGAGGCCGCCCCGGATTTAAGCGCCGTTACCCCCCTGCTTTCCCGGTTAAGCCGGGATTTGATAGAAAAACTCGGCAGCGAAGGGGCGGTGGAGGCTTTGATCAGTTTAACCTACGGGGACCTTCTGGATCCGTCCCGGTACGGGCCGGTAACGGAGTTCTCGGAGATTGCCCCCCGGGAAGAGGGGCAGGGACGGCCCCGGAGCCGGGGCGGCGCCTTCCGCCGGAGAAAGGAAGGGCAGGATTTTTGGGAGGAACACCGTTTTGAGCACCCGCCGGAGCGCCGCCCGGAACGCCGCCGGGCCCGGTACGGCGAGGGGGGGGCTTCCTTTGAGGATGCCGCCCCCCGGGGGACGACCAGGGTTTATGTGGGGCTTGGCCGCCGGCACGGCGCTTCCGCCCGGGATGTGGCGGGGCTCCTTATGCGGGCCGGCGGCATACCGGGGCATCTGGTGGACGCCATAGAGATGCGGGATTATTGCGCCTTTGCCACCTTGCCGGCGGATGCCGCCCGGAGGGCCTGCGTTTTTTCCCGGAATACCCCGGAAGACCCCGCCATTAAGCCGGCCTCTCCTCCCCGGGTGCATTAGGCTAAATTTGACTCGCAAAATTCTGTGAAATTACCGCAGGGGAGGGAAAAAGGCCGGGGAAAACGCTTGTAGAGTCCGCCTTCGCTATCTTCGATACGCTTCGGCGGGGAATTCCAAATATTTTCCCCGGCCTTTCCCCCTCCCCTGCGGGCTTGCTCAGATAAGCGGGTCAGGTTTAGCCGGAAAGGGGGATAATGGCTCCCAATTTACCGCCGGGGAAGGGAAAAACGCTTGTAGAGTCCGCCTCCGTTACCTTCGGTACGCTTCGGCGGGGAATTCCGTGGACCTGCTTGCAGGTCCCTGTTTTCCCCGGCCTTTCCTCCTCCCCTGCGGACTTGCTCAGGCAAGCGGGTCAGGTTTAGCCGGAAAGGGGGATAATTTACCGCCGGGGAGATGCTTAGAAGCTGTCCGCGGTGACGAGGGCCGGGTTTTTTTTGCAATAGGTGACGGCTATTTCGGCGGCTTTTTCCGTGTCGGGGGCGTAAAAATCCGCGCCGATGGTTTGGGCGTAGCGGTCGGTTACGGGTTTGCCGTAGATCATAACCTTTATCTCGTCATGGAGCCCCGAGGCGTTCAGGGCCTGGACCAGGCTTTTCATGTGGGGCATGGTGGTGGGAAGGGAAGCTATGCAGACGATAATTTGGGCCCCCTCTTCTTTGGCCGCCGCGATAAACCGTTCCTGGCTGACCCCGGCGCCTAGATCGACGACCTTAAGCCCCATGCCCAGCATCATGATGCCGATCAGGCTTTTGTCAATTTCCTGCATATCCCCCTTTGCCGTCCCGATGATAACCGTCCCCTTTTTTTCTTCCTCAGAAACGGTCAAAGAGGGTTTGAGTACCTTAATCCCCATATTCATGGCCCGGGTTGCGACTAAAACATCGGGGATAAAAATCTCGTTTTGCCTAAACCTGCGCTCCACCGCGGACATCCCCGCGATGAGCCCCTGCTTTAGAATATTTTCTATGCTGTAATTTTCTTCTATTGCCTGGCTTATGAGTTCCGATGTTTTCTGGGCCTTGCCGGATTGTAGGCTATGGGATATTTCTTTTAAATCTACCATACTATTTCTCCTTTTCCGTCATGTTGCGATAATTTGCTGAAAAATTGTTTTCAGAAATTTCCGAACGTACGCTGCCGCCCTGAAGGCGGTATCTTCCCGGACTTTGGCCGGTATAGGTTTTGAAGATTTTGGAAAACCAGCTCTGGTCCTCAAAACCGCAGGAACCCGCAATTTCGCTTAAGGAAAGATCCGTCTCTATAAGCAAGTGACTGGCCTTTTCTACCCGCAGGCGGTTGAGGTATCCTGACAAATTTTCTCCCATTTCTTCCTTAAAAATGGTGCTGAAATAAGGCGCCGAAAGGCCCGAAGCGTTGGCGATTTCCTGAAGGCTGATCTTGCGGGTATAGTTTTCCCAGATAAACCTTTCCGCTTTCCTCAGGGCCGAACCGTGGCGGACCCCCTGGAAGGAGAATATCCGTCCCGCCAGCCGTTCCACAATCAAATGCAGCACGTCGGTAAGTTCTTCAATCCCCTTGGCGTCCTGGATGCGCCGCAGGTACTGGTTGTTGGTTTCCAGGACCGTCTGTTCCGCATATCCCGGATTTATATCCGTCCGGGAAAGGAGAACTACCAGCTCCATGGCCCGGTATTGAATGTGCCTGAACTGATCGGGGTTTGAAAAAAACAGGACCGCTAAAATTTCATTCATGATTTTCCTGCCGGTCTCGTTATCTCCCCGGCGGAGGGCTGCCAGGAGCATCCGTTCCTTGTCCAGGGGATAACCGGGCACGGGGGTGCCTTCGGGATACTTGAATTTTAGCTCCTGAATTTGCTCGGTAAGGTTTGACTGCTGTTCCGCCCGGCGCCTGAGGGTTGCGTGATAGGCTTCGCTTCCCGTTGAGAGGGATTCCGCGCATATCAGCATTAATTCCGCCAAGGCTTTTATCTTTTCAGAATCGCCTATGGGGAATTGTTTGAGACGCCCCTGAAGTTCCTCGATGGGAACTTCCTCTTTTGCCATAAGATTCATTTGGGCACAGGTTTCCTGGCTGTCTATGCCTAATAAACCGGATCCAAGCAGGGCCCCGATAAAACGTCCCTCGGAATAGATGGGACTGGTCCAAAAAACAAAACCAAGCTCGCACATATAAATATAGGAACCGCCGTAATGGTGGGCTTCCCGGATTGCTTTAAGGTGCATTTCGTTGCAGGGGGAATGGGTCAGGTCTTCAAGGGTCTTTGCCGTGATGCCCGCCCGGTGCTTTAAGCAAAACAGGCAGGTGTTTTTTTCGCTCATAATATCATCATGCTGTTCGGGAATCGGCTGGCAATTATGATCGTGAACACATACCATGGTTCCAGTTGCCTTAGCGTAAGCCGTAAGTATCTTATAGGCCTTAAGGAGTATGGGGCTGGTTTTGGTACTGTCCTTTGTACTCTCTTCCATAATTCTTTTTTTTAAAAACTCCTCACTATTAGCCTGAAAGATCCGGCGCTTGCTGTATTGTGTTTTCTTTTTATGAGCAGTTGTATATTTGAACATTTAGTTTTCCCCTTCCGAGGGGTGGAAATTGCCGCCATCCCCCCCGTTCTCCCGGTATTTCCCCGGGCTTACTCCGGCAAAACTCTTAAATATTTTTGAAAACCAGCTTTGGTCTTCAAATCCGCATATACAGGCAATCTCGCTTAAGGGAATATCCGTTTCGGTTAACATAACCGCGGCTTTTTCGGCCCGGAGGCGGTTTAAATAGGCGGAAAGGTTTTCCCCCATCTCTTCCTTGAAAATAGTGCTGAAATAGGGGGCGGAAAGCCCCGAGGCGTCGGCGATTTCCTGGAGGCTTATCTTGCGGGTATAATTGTCCCAGATAAACCGTTCGGCCTTCCGCAGGGCCGACGCGTGGCGTATCCCCTGAAAGGAAAAGATGGCCCCCGCCATCCGTTCCATAATGGTATGCAGGTTTTCGGTTAATTCTTCTATGTTTTGGGATTCCTGAATCCGCCGCAAATAGCGGTTGTTATTTTCCAGGAGCTGGCTGTCCTCGGAATTATCCGGGGTAATCGCCGCCCGGGAAAGGAGGACCACCAGTTCTATGGCCCGCAGGCGGATAAACTCAAAATTATCGGGGGTGGTTATGAGGATGTTTTCCAAAAGCTCGTTCAGGATTTTCCTGCCGCTTTCGTAATCCCCCCGGCGGAGGGCGGCCAAAAGCATCCGTTCTTTGTCCAGGGGGTAGTTTGCTTCCCCCGCCTGGCCGCCGGCGTCATCCGGCTCCTTGGGCCGCCGGCTTTTAATAAAGCGGATCTGGGATAAAAGCTGGGAATCCTGTTCGGTGATGCGCTCGATAACTTCCCGGTAATCCTCGGAACTGTCGGATATCCGTTCCGCGCAGATCTGCAAAAGCCGGGCCAGGGCGCTTATCTCTTCCCGGGATTTTTCGGGGACATCCTCCAGGCTGCGGCGGATTTCCTCGGCAGGAATGGTCCCCCCGCTGAGGGCGCTTATCTTTTCAACCGCCCGTTCCCGTTCCACCGCAAGGAATTTGCCCGCAATCAGGGCCCCCGCGTAACATCCCCCGGAATAGAATATGCTGGTCCAATAGGTAAAACCGAGCTTGCAGATATAAATATAGGTGCCCCCGATCTGCTGGGCCTTGGCAACCGCGTCTAAATGGGTTTCTTCGCAGGGCAAAGTTTCCTCGTCCCCTAAGGCTTCCCCTTCGGCGTGGTATTTTTTGCAAAGCCTGCAAAAGAAAACCGCTTTTTCATAATTCGGTATTTCTATGGAATTGTCGGGCTGATCCAGGATAGCGACTTCGCAGTCCGTAGCCTGTTCGTAGAATTTGATTATTTCCCGGGCCTTGAGTAAGAGCGGTTCTATATCCCGGCGGGTTATAATATTAGCCGAAGCATTGCTTTTGGCGGATAAATGCAACCGGATAATATTCTGACCCTGCCACCCGTTCATAAATGCCTCCTTGCAACTATACAGTTTAGAAGGCTTTTACCAACGGAATACACCCTAATGGCTAAAAATAATCAAAAAAGATTCGGATGAAAGAAAAAAGGCGTTTTTTTAAATCCGCCGGGGTTTTTAACTGTTCCTTTTCAGGAGGCCCCGGGCGCCGGCGATCCGGACCGCGTCGGCCCGGTTTACCGCTCCCAGTTTGTTATATATGCTCCTGATGGCGCTTTTTACCGTGTTAACGGAAATTCCCCCGTCCAGGGCGATTTCCTCCCGGGTGAGTCCCCGGGAAAGGCCGGCAAGGACCAGGGTTTCCCGCCGGGACAGGGCGGATTTTGCCGCGGGGGCGCTTTTCCGGAAATTCCGGTACCTTTCCGCCGCGACGAAGACCCTGTGGGCATAGGCCGAGGCAAGCCGGCAGACCCTGTCAAGCCATGCCGGGGGAATTCCGGCGTCCCCGGCCTTGAGGGCCGATCCGGTGAGGGCCCGCATAGCCTTGCCCTGTTCAATAAAAGGCATATACAGGGCGTTGGGATGGGCAAACTCGTAGGCTTTTTTCAAAGCCCTAAAGGCCCCTTCCCGGTCCCGGTCCTGATACCGGCATACCGCTTCCAGAACCAGGATTTCAATTTTGCCGATCAAAGCAACCCTGGCATCGTAGGTGTCTTCCCGGTTTTCCAGGAAGGCCAGGGCGGCGGGGTACTTTTTTTCGGAGATGTGGTATTTTATCTTGACGATAACCTCAAGGCCGTGGGCCATGGTATTAAGGTCGCTTGCCTCAAAGCTGCTCTTTAACCAGGAGGCAAGCCGTTCCTTCTGCCCGACTTGGGCGTAATACCAGCCCAAAACAATATCGTGGTAGATAAAGCGGTTGAGGTAATACTCGTGGAGAAGCTGGGCTTCCAGTTGTTTTAAAAGGTCTTGGATTGCTTCATCATTTCCCAGGGCCAGTTTGATCCGTAAAAGGTAAAAAAGGGCGCGGTTTTCGATTTCGTACTGATCCCGCTCCCGGGCTTTATCCCGGGCCAGCCGGGCAAAGGTTTCCGCTCCCGGCAGGTCCCCCTTAAAATAGGCCAGCTCCGCCCGGGCGAGATCGTCCATGCCCCAGGCGCAGCCCCCCATGGCCTCCGCCGCGTAGGGGACCATGGAGGTAATTGCCTCTATGTACCGTTCCGGCGCTCCCTTTTCCGGGTTTTGCACCCGGCAGACATAGGGGCCCAGGCCAAGCACCGAAATCGGGGGCTTGGCAACATGGCCGCTTAAACGGGTATGCTGGGCGGCCTTTTCAAAATAAACGGTAAAGTTAAGATCCCCCGTATAGGTACTGGTGATAAGGCTAATAAAACCCAGGTTGATATAACAGCCCATGAGTACCCGGTGGTTTATGACAGAAGGGGGCATGGCCTCAAATTTGGGGATAATCTCCCTCATCTCCTCCGCGGCCTCTTTAAACATGGCCAGGCTTGTCTGAATTCTGCCGCGGAGCATGTATATGAGGGGGGCCTGGTCATATATCTCCCGGGGGGTCCGGTCCAGGAGCTGCAGGACATACCGGGCGATCCGGTTCGGTAAAACCATGGGCAGGGCATAGATTATGGCAATTACGCCGGCATAATCGCCGGCTTTTTCATAATAGTTGATGGCGTCCATCTTCATATTATGCTCGGCGCACCAGCGGCCGGCCTTGGAAAAGACCTCCCTTTTTTCTTCCTCCGTTAGCCGGTTCTGTTTTTTGCTTAAAAATTCCAGGAACAGGTGGTGGATCCGGTAAACATTCAGGTATCTGTCGAAATGGATAAATGAGCCGGTAAGCGCCATTTCTTCGATAAGCTTTTTCCCGGCGGCGATATCCCTCAGAAGCTCCAGGTCGAGGTGATTGATGAGGGACAATTTGATGAGGTATTTTTGCAGTTCCTCCGGCAGCAGGGAAAACAGTTCCTCCTCAATCAGCTTAAAAATATTGATCCTTAAGGATGAACGGCCGTAATCCGTGGCGGCGGAACCCTTTTGGAGGGAAAGCCCCGCTAGATGTATGGCAAAAGCCCATCCTTCGGTATCCCGGTACAGGTTGGACTGGGAAGCGGGGGGCAGGATTATCTGCTGTTTTTTTAAATAGTCGTTGGTTTCTTCCTGGCTAATCCGGAGATCCTCCTCGGTTATTTGGGTAAGGAGGCCCTTTGCCAGGAATTTTTCCGTATTTATGGCCGGCTCGGTCCGGGAAATAAGAACGGTGGAAATATTTTTATAGGATTTGCTGACATAGGCGTCGATGGTCCGTTCGATAAACCGCAGGACCGCCTGGTTGTGGATAAGGTGCAGGTCGTCAAAAACCACGACGTATTGCGTTTCCCGGGAAAGCTGCGCCCGGTAGAGGCTGCGGAAACGATCGAACCGTTCATTGGTGCCGGGAAAACCCAGGGCCGCAAGGTGCGCGGAAAGCCGCTTTTCGGGGAAGGGAAAGGTCATGGTAAAATTTTCCCAAAACCGCCATTCGTTATTATCCCATTCGGAAAGCTGCAGCCAGGCGCTGGTGTGGCTGGAATTGCGCAGGAAGGAATACACCGTTTGGGTCTTGCCGTACCCCGCGCCGGCTACCACCGTTACCAGGGGAAGGCTTAGGGCCCGTTCCAGGAGCCTGTTCAGTTGGGGCCGGTCTAAATAAAACAGATCTTGCTTAACCGGGGGAACGTTGCTGCGAAAAACCTGACGCTGCTCCCCGGAAGGGCCGGATTCGGCTTCTGTGTTGTTGTAGTCCATGTCTTTGTCCTTATTTCTTTAATAAACCCATGGCAATAGCGATACGGATTGCGTCGGCCCGGTTAACCGCCCCCAGTTTAAGATAGATGCCGCTGATGACGTTTTTTATCCGGGTAATGGGAAGGCCGTATTCCCGGGCCATGTCCCCCCGGGTCATGCCCTGGGAGAGGCCGGTTAATACCCGCCTCTCCTGCCGGGACAGGATAAATTCCGGCGCCGGCCGGTCCTTTTTTTGCTCCCCGAGCTTCGCCGCCGCTGCCGCAAGTTTTTTGGCGTAAGCCGAGGCATTCCGCCGGATCTTTTCAAGCCAGCCCTGGGGGATAAGGCTGTTTTTGTCCTTCAGGGCCGCCCCGGCAAGGAGGTACATATGCCTCCCCGTCTCGATAAAGGGCATGTCCAGGGCGTTGGGGCTGGCTAAGGCGTAGGCCCCCTCCAGGGCTCTCAAAGCCCCGGGCTCCTCTCCCAGGTTGTAACGGCAGACCGCCTCCAGGATTTTGATAAGGATCTTGCCGAATAAAAAAACCTCCAGGCCGAAGGGGTTTTCCCGGCTTTTCAGGGAAGCCAGGGCCCGGGCGAATTCTTTTTCGGTAATATACCATTTGGCCCGTACTACGGTTTCCATTCCCGATATAAATGAATTGAGTTCCCGTTCCTCAAACTCTTCCTTAAGCCAGGGAGCGATTTTTCCGGTCAGGCCGGTCTGGGTGTAAAACCAGCCCAGGGTGATGTCATAAAGAATATAGCGGTTGATGTAGTCCGGAACCTCAATCTGGGCCTCCAGGAGTTTGAGGATGTCCGGAAGCCGGTCCTGGTCTCCCAGGGCGACATGGAGGCGTAGCAGGTAAAAAAGGGCCCGGTTTTCAATTTCATACTGATTCCGTTTTTGGGCTTTGTAGAGGGCCTGGTACAAAAACTTTTCCGCCCTGTCCAAATCTCCCTTAAAATAAGCCAGCTCCGCCCGGGCGAGATCCTCCATGCCCCAGGCGCAGCCGTTCAGGGTGGCCGCAATGTGGGGAACCGAAGCGGCAAGGGCCTCAATAAATTTCTCCGGCCCCCCCGGTTTGGCGGAACCGACCCGGCATGTATAGGAACCCAGGTTGATAACGGTAACGGGCCCCCGCAGTTTCGCGGGTTCCTGGTCATAATAAGCCCGGGCCTTTTCAAAATAACCCGCAAAGTCATAACGGTCGCTCATGACGCTCCTGATCATGCCGATAAAGCCCAGATGGTTGTAGGTGGCGCCGAGGAGCCGGCTGCTAAACCGCGACAGGGGCCGGCCTTCAAAGCGGTTGATGATCTCCCAGGCGTCCCCCTCGGCTTCATCAAACTTTCTCAGGGTAAAGAGGAGCCGGGTGCGGAGGAGCCGGGCGATGGCGTTTTTTTCATAGAGTTCCTCCGGCGCCCGGGCGAAGACATCCTGCAAAAACCGGGTGATATAATCCGGCAGGGCCATGGGCAGGGTATAGACCACCTCCAGGAGCTTGTCATAGACCCCGGCCTTTTCATAATAGCTGATAGCGTCTGTTTTGAGATTGTTGGCGGCGCACCAGCGGCCGGCCCGGATATGCACATCCCTTTTTTCTTCCTCCGTAAGTTCATCCTGCCTGCTTTTCAGGTATTCCAGGAGGAGCAGGTGAATCCGGTAAGCGCTGAGGTAGGGGTCAAAACGGATGAAGGAGTCGATCCGCTCCATTTCGCCGATAAGATCCCTTCCGGAATGGCCCGTATCTCCTTTCCGGCCCTCCCCCGGAACGGCCAATTCCAGAAGGAGTTCCGCGGACAGGTGATTGACCAGGGACAATTTGATAAGAAATTTTTGCAGATCCCCGGAGATGGCGGAAAAAATTTCCCTCTCAATATGCTGGAAAACATTCTCCCGGATAAAAGAGCGGCCCCTGTCGGGGTTTCCCTGTTTAAGGGCCTGCCCCGCCAGGGCAATGGCAAAGGCCCATCCCTCCGTGTCCTGGTACAATTTTTGGGCCGCGTCCTCCGGCAGGGTGATGTCCTGCAATTGGAAAAAATTCTCCATCTCCTCCTGGCTGAACCGGAGTTCATCCTCGGTTATCGTGGCGACAAGGCCCTTAGATAACAGGCCCATCATATTGACGGCCGGTTCGCTCCGGGAGATCAGGACGGAGGTGATATTGGAAAAGGGGGAAGTAAGGGAACGCCTGAGAAAATCCAGAACCGCTTCATTCCTGAGCAAATGAAAATCGTCGTAGACAAAAATATACCTGGACTGGGGAAGGACATCCTGCCGGGGAATAACGATATACCGGTCGAATTGCCGCTTGGTTCCGGGAAAACCTAAATCGGCAAGTTTGACGGCGCTTTCTTTATTAATGAGGCTTACGGTCTGGATAAAATTTTCCCAAAACCGCCACTCATTGTTGTCCCAGTCGGTGATCTGCATCCAGGTCGCGTTTGCCTTGTATTGCCTGACAAAGGAAAGCACCGCCTGGGTTTTGCCGTAGCCCGTCCCGGCCACCACCGCTACCAGGGGATTTTGCACCGCTTTTTCTAATAAATTAAACACCCGGGGCCGCTCAAGATAGATTTGAGCGTTTTGTTTTATCGGTGTATTAATTCCAACAGATGGATTTGTCAATAATTTTTCCTCTAGATGCCTGGCAGAGAGAACATCATGGAAAGCTTATTTTATCCTACCAGTACTTTTTTATGATTATTTTAATAATCTTGGTATTTAATTAATATTATTAACAGAATTTTTATTATTGTCAACAAAAAAATTGCCCCTGCCAAGATTTTCCCCTCAAAGGCCCGGCCTTTACCGCCTAAGCCCCCCTGCGACCGATAGCCCGTTTTCCCCCTTTCATCCAGCAATTTCTTCCCCTCAAAGGCCCTGCCTTTACGACCTCACCTATTAAACGGAACAATAAGGCCGGCTGGGGGGCAAAATTCCCCAGGGGGTCACTTGACCGAAGCTTTGCACCATCGGACTCTCAAGGACAACGACAAAGCCTCCTTGTGCAAAGCAAGCGTGACCCCCTGGGGAATTTTGCCCCCCGGCCGGTAATTTTTGTTACGATTCAACAGTTGGTTATAAAAGTAAATGCAGGAGCCCTGGGGCTGATAGGCAAAGGGGGGGCGGATGGGTTATAAAAAGGGGCATTTATGAGCGAACGGGGGGAAAAACATGGATATTACCGAGGCAATAGCGAAGCGCAGGAGCATCAGGAAGTTTCTGGACAAGGGGATCGAGCCGGGGGATGTGGAAAAAATACTCCAGGCGGGGATTATGGCTCCTTCCGCAAAAAACCGGCAGCCTTGGAAATTTATTGTCGCGGGGGCCAAGGACCGGGAGGAGATGGTCCGGGTTATGCGGGGCGGTTTAGAAAGGGAAAAGCAGGGGGCGGGCTTGTTTAAAGGGGCCGGCCAATTGCTGGCCTGGGCGGAGCATACTTTCAGGATCATGGCGGAAGCGCCCCTGACGATTTTTATCATCAACACCGGGGACAAATTGCGTTTTGAACTGAGCCCGGAAGAAAAATTTCAGGAAATGGCCAATATTCAGTCCATCGGCGCTTCCATTCAGAATATGCTCCTTACCGCCCATGCCCTTGGCCTCGGCAGCCTGTGGATAAACGATATCTATTTTGCCTACCGGGATCTCTGTTCCTGGCTTGGAACGGATCAGGAACTGATTGCGGCGGTTTCCCTGGGTTATCCCGCCGAAAACCCCCAGCAAAGGCCGCGGAAAGCCCTGGAAACGGTGGTTGAATGGAAATAAGCGTTTTTAACGGCAGCCCCTGACAAAGCGGGGAAAGGGGCGGGGAACAACAAAAAAGGCTGCCCCGAAACCTTGCGGCTGGGGGCAGCCCGATTAGGCAAATGAAAGGACAGGCTTATTTAGCGGCGGCATCAAGTTCGGCCAGGATGGAAAGCTCCGTTTCCCTGTCAAAATACCGGGCCTTATCCAGATGGGGGATAAAATTGGCGATATCCCCTACTTTAAAGTTATGGTGGGGTTCGGTGCGGGCCACCAGGGGCTGGGTATTGGTGGTCAGCCAAAGATGGATATCCGCGCCCAGGGGCTCAACCACGGTGATTTTTACCGCCATGTTGTTTTCCGCGGCGGGTTTTTCCGTGAAAGAAAGGTCTTCAGGCCGGATGCCAAAGAATACTTCCTTCCCCACGTATTTTTTAAGGTATTCCACATGGGTCGGATGGGGTTTGAGATCAAAGGAACCTTCTTCAATAATCAAGGAACCGCCCTTTTCGACGACCTTAACCGTCAGGAAGTTCATCGGGGGCGAACCGATAAATCCCGCAACGAATTTATTTACCGGGTGATTGTAAAGGTACAGGGGGGACCCAATCTGCTGGATCTTCCCATCCTTCATAACCACGATCTTATTAGCCATGGTCATAGCTTCTACCTGGTCGTGGGTAACATAGATCATGGTGGCGTTAAGCCGTAAGTGGAGGTCCGACAGCTCCGCCCGCATCTGCACCCGGAGTTTCGCGTCCAAGTTAGAAAGGGGCTCGTCAAAAAGGAATACCTTAGGATTCCGGACTATGGCCCGTCCGACGGCAACCCGCTGGCGCTGGCCTCCCGAGAGGGCCTTAGGTTTGCGGTCCAGGAATTTTTCAATGTCCAGGATCCGGGCGGCTTCATTAACCCGGCGTTCAATTTCGTCCTTGGGGACCTTTTTAATCCGCAAGCCAAAGGCCATGTTGTCGTAAACAGTCATGTGGGGATACAGGGCGTAATTCTGGAATACCATTGCAATATTCCGGTCCTTCGGGGGAACATCGTTCATCATTTCGCCGTCGATGTAAAGTTCCCCTTCGGTAATGTCCTCCAAACCGGCAACCATACGGAGCGTAGTCGATTTGCCGCAGCCCGAAGGACCTACAAAAACAACAAATTCCTTGTCTTCAACTAGTATGTTGGCATTATCCACGGCCCGGACATTGCCTTCATATACTTTACTAATGCCTTTTAATTCTACCTTTGCCATTATTGCCTCCCTGATGGGTTAGTTTATAGGTTTAGTTTAAAGCCCCTTAGGCGGTTTGTCAAGAAAAAAGACATTCTTCCTTTAAATACTGTTAGGGCAGCCCCTAAACCGTCCGATAAAGAGAAAAAGACCTCAGGGGGAATGAGCCGCCGCACGGTTTCCAAACCCGGGGCTCCTTCGAGAGGAAATTTATTTATCGCATAGGGGTATCCATGAAGCGTTTTCTGCCTATTTTTACTCTTCTGATATGTGTGTTGTGCTTCGGCTCCTGCGATAGCATATTCGGAAATAAGTATTTTCCCCTCCAGGGCAATGCGGAAACTACCCCTGAAGAAAACCAGGAAACCTATGGGGGAAGGGAAGTCCGATCCTTTTACGCCTACAATTTTACGGAACCTAATGCGGACAGCGCAAAGAATTTTTATACCCTGGAGGCGGTTCATCTGGCGGAAAACAACAGTTGTATCGTATACGGGGAGCGGAGCGCCGGCATATCCCTGGCCGCCGCCGCCAGGATCGCCGAGGAATTTCAAAAAAACATCCTGAATAAAATAAGCGGGATCTTCGGCCCCGTCGGCATTATGCCCGGGAACAAACAAAAATTCGTCCTTTTCCTCCTGGACATCCAGGACGGCGCCGAGGATGCCCAAACCCCGTATATTGCCGGTTATTTTGATTACCACGATCTTCTGGGCAGAAACAGCTACCCCTACTCCAATGAATTGGGGATGATCTACCTTGATGTCAAACCGGGGATTCCGGAGAGCGGGGAATTTTATGCCACCATCGCCCATGAACTCCAGCATAACATCAACTTTATCGCCAGCGTGGATTACCGCCGGGCCGAGGACAACTCAATCTACCTTATGGACACCTGGGTAGATGAGGGCCTGTCTTCCGCCGCGGAGGACATTTACCTGGGCCGGCGTTTAAGCGCCCGGATAGATCATTTTAACCAGGACCCCTACGGCACCATCGCCCAGGGGAATAACTTTTACGTCTGGGACAACCACGGGGAAAACCAGGCCGGAATTATCCTGGACGAATACGCCACGGTCTACCTTTTTTTCCAGTGGCTCCGGATCCATGCCGCTAACGGAACGGGGATATACAAGGATATTATCAGCAGCCGGATCATACCCATTACGGGAAACCCTTCGGAATTTACCGGCTACGGGGCGGTTACCCGGGCGGTTAAAAACCGCTTCACCCTTCCCCCCTCCCGGGGGGGAAGCCAAAACGAATGGGGCCAGTGGGAGGTGGTCCTCCGGGAATGGCTCCTGGCAAATTACCTCAACCTCGCCGCCGGAGAGCCCTCCCCTACCCTGGGGTATAAGGGGGAGATAAACACCAAAACCCGGGAAATAGCCGCCCCGCTGATACAGCTTGCCCCGGGAGAAGGGGTTTTCAGCATCATCAGCAGCCAATTCGCCCTCCGGGAGGATCAGGCGGATAAAAACATAGGCTATGCGGGAATCAGCGGGGACGGAACCATTCACATGGGGTATTCTTCGGGGAAAACCCAGGTGTTTACCGGGAACCGGCTGCTGGCCTACAATAAAAACCAGGATAACGCCCTCTACAAATATAAAATAGAAAACAACCAATATGTTTTGGACCCCCAGGGCAACCGGATTGTGGAAGAGGATAATTCCCTTTTCGGGACCGGCTATCTTACGGGGGTAGGTTCCGCCGGAGGGGGAAACCGGCAGATTTATAAAACGCCCCAGCCCTTTGTGATTGACGCGGGGGATTTTTTGCGGAACCGGAAGGCGCCGGATCGTCTCGGGATAAACTATGGGAAGCAGTAAAGCCGCCGGGGCATGCCTCCTCCTGGGTCTGCTCCTGGCGGCGGTCCTGGGAGCGGGAAACACCGGAAAGAAGGCCCGGGACCTTGAAACGGCGGAGGTTTCCGGCTGGGTGCGGCTGGTGGGCAGCGGCATATGGCCGGAGGTGGTCATCTCGGCCGCCGACGGGGAATGGTATATAAACCGGAAGGAGCAAAACCAGTTTATCCCCCTGCAACAGCGGTGGATCCGGGTAGAGGGCAAGGTGGATTTCTGGGAAATGGTCCTTGCCGACGGCGCTTCCCTGGGAAAGCGGAGGATTCTGCGGGACATCCGCTTCCTGGAACCGGCCCTCCCGCCGCCGTAACAGCGGGGCTCCTGCCTTTTCTTTTAACTTTGACAGCGGAGCATTAAACCGCTCACTGCCCCTCCTTGCGGCAGATAGCCCGGCATCTCCCTCTCATCCGGAAATCTCTCCCCCCAAAAGGCCCTGCCTTTACTGCCTAAACCTCCCCCGAACGGTCATTTTTGACAGTTGGTTATAAAAGTAAATGCAGGCGGTAAAATTACCCGGATGCCGTTACCCCCTTTTAGGCTAAATTTGACCCGCTTTTCTTGAGCAGGTTCGCAAGGGAGGGGGAAAGGCCGGGGAAAACATTTGGAATTCCCCGCCGGAGCGTATCGACGATAGCAGAGGCGGACTCTACAAGCGTTTTTCCCGGCATTTTCCCCTCCCTTGCGAAAATTACACAGAATTTTGCGGGTCAAGTTTAGCCGCAGGGTGAAGGCTTGGAAATATCCGGCGGAATGTAATATACTGTCTTTAATGATAGCTAACGAAATAAGCACCTTGAGGATAGTCAGGGCGGCCCTGCCCTTTGTTTTGGTTTTGTTTTTATGCGCCTGCCCCAGCGGGTTCGAGGATATTTCTTTTATTGAAACCGACGTGGGAACCGTTGAAAAATTTTGGGCCTGGAATGTGGCGACGGAATACCCCTATCCAATCCAGGCGGTTCTCCTGGCGGAAACGGAATCCTGCCTGGTATATGCCGAATGTGACGGCAATGGAAAACCCAAAAACAATGTAAACCAAAGCACCGTCAAAGATATTGCCCGGAAATATGAAAGAACCATTTACCCCAAAATTTCCAATGCCTTTGGGGAAATAGCCCATATTACCCCTAAAGGAAAAATTACGCTCCTGCTTTTAGACATTGTGGACGGATTGGATCCGGCGACCGAAGGATATGTGGCGGGTTATTTTTACCCCCAGGATATGGAAGAAGGGAACTATTCCAACAAACGGGATATGCTCTATATCGATACGGATCCGGGGCTTTTGGACAAAGAGGGGCTCTACAGCACGGTGGCCCATGAATTACAGCATCTGATCAACTATTCCAGCCGGGTATTGGGGGGCAAGGGCGAATTGGACCTCTGGATAAACGAGGGCCTGTCCACCGCTGCGGAATATATCTACGGGGGGGACCCCGCCTACCGGGTCGCCTTGTATAATCTCGATCTCGGTGAAACGATTAAGCTCGGCAACAACTTTTTTGTCTGGTACGGCTATTGGGAAGTCGTGTGCGGCGATTCCCTGGCAAATTATTCCACCGCATACCTCTTTTTCCAATGGCTGCGGATCCACGCGGCTAACGGCGGCGGCATTTATAAAGAAATTCTCAATTCGCCCTATAGGGATTTTCGGGCGGTTACCGAAAAAGCCCGGGAGCGGATACCGGCCCTCGGGCTGGCGGGACCCGAGGACTGGGAAACGCTGCTCAGGACCTGGATGCTGGCGAATATCTATCAAAGCCCAAACGGTTTATACGGGTATCGGGATAAAATAAAGGAGATGACCAAGGGGCTGATACAGGCATTGTTAGTATACGGGTCTGAGGATACCAACAAACGCAAATGGGAATTTTATCCCGGGGAAGGCATTCTTAGCGTGATAGAGAAGGATACGCCGTCCTATACGCCTCCGGCGGGAAGCGGGTCCCATATACGGTATGTCGGCTTCAATACGGCGGGAACCATTGATACCGTCCCTCCCTATGAGGGAGAATATTTATTGACCTTCAACGCCAATACGGATAATACGGCTCGTGATCCTTCTGACAAAGATGACGTGGTTCTGCTGCCCGGAGAAACCGGGTACCTGGCAAATATCCTGGATGCTGCCGCCGGCAAAAATCCCGCTTTGGCCCGTTTGGCCGGGGACGCCTCGGCTCCGCCGGTAAAACTGCCTTCCCGCCCTCTGATCATAGACGCCGGTTTTTTGCGGGAAAAACAAAAATGGGAAAAAAGCCGCCAGGCAAACCCAGAGGATTAGGGCATGACAAAAAAATACCCCCAGAGGCTTTTATTTGTATTTTTGGCCCTTCTTTTATGCGCCTGCCCTAATTTGAATGACGATACGGCTCAAAAGCCGGGGAAGGAACAGGGAGAAGGGGAGCAACCGGAAGAAGGGAAGGAACAGGAAAATTTTATTGAAACCGATGTGGGAACCTCCGAAAGATTTTGGACCATCAATTTAGCTACCGGGCAGCAATCTCAAATTTCGGCGGTCCTCCTGGCGGAAACGGAGTCCTGCCTGGTATATGCCGAATGTGACGCCAAGGGAAAACCTAAAAACAATGTGGACCAAAATACCGCAAGAAATGTCGCCGGCAATTACACAAAAAATATTTATCCCAAAATGAACGAAGCCTTCGGGGAAATAGTCCATATTACCCCCAAAGGAAAGGTTACGCTCCTGCTTTTAGACATTAAGGACGGATTGAACCCGGAAACCGAAGGATTCGTGGCGGGTTATTTTGACACCCAGGATATGGAAAACGGGGGCTTATCAAACAAACGGGATATGCTTTACATCGATACGAATCCGGGGCTTTTGGACATGGAGGGGCTCTACAGCACGGTGGCCCATGAATTACAGCACCTGATCAACTATTCCAACCGGGTATTGGGGGGCAAAGGCGAATTGGACCTCTGGATAAACGAGGGCCTGTCCACCGCCGCGGAATATATCTACGGGGGGGACCCCGCCAACCGGGTCGCCTTGTATAATCTCGATCTCGGTAAAACGATTCAGTTTGGCAACAACTTTTTTGTCTGGTACGGCTATTGGGAAGTCAAGTACGGTGATTCCCTGGCGGATTATTCCACGGCATACCTCTTTTTCCAGTGGCTGAGGATCCACGCGTCCAACGGCATTGGCATTTATAAAGAAATTCTCAATTCGTCCTATACGGATTTTCAGGCGGTTACCGAACGGGTACGGGAACGGATACCGGCCCTCAAATTGAAGGGATCAAAAAACCAGGATTGGGAAACGCTGCTCAGGACCTGGATGCTGGCGAATGCCTATCAAAGCCCAAGCGGTTTATACGGGTACCAGGATAAAATCGGGGAGATGACCGGGGGAACGCCCGCAAAATTAGAGACCGTCTATCTGACTAAAACCAATGGGCAGAAAGTGGATTTTTATCCCGGGGAGGGAATCTTTAGCCAGATGGATGTTTCCTCCTATACCCCCCCTGACGGGAGCGGGCCATACATAAGGTATGTCGGCTTCGACACAACAAGTACCGATACCATTGATACCGGCTCTCCTTCTTATGAGGGAAATTTTTTATTGACCTTCAACGCCAATCCTGATAACACGGCCACTTATCCCAGCGGATATGTTTTGCTCCCCGGAGAATCCGGATACCTGGCCAGCGCTTCGGGCGCTCTTTCGGGCCGGGAATTATTCGGCGGGCAGCGGTCTGTCCGGGGCGTCCCGAAGCTCCCGGCAAAACCCAGGCCGGTGGATGCCCGTTCTCTGATAGAAAGGCGGAAATGGGAAAACGCCGGCCAATTTCCCGCCGGGGGGACGGCGCCTTTTGGGGAGTAACAGCTAACATGGAAAAATCTTCCCCCGCCTTCTTTTTGCTCCTGGGAACCCTCCTCCTTTTGCCCCTGTCCGGGAATATCGGGGCCTGGGGGCAGAGGGAATCCCCCGGGGAGGAACAGAGAAGGGCGGCCCCTCAAAAAACAACGGCCCCGGGGACACCGGAAGAAAAAGAAGCCTTTCCCGAGGGGATTTTGTCGATCCGCGGCAAGGTGCGGCTGGTGGGGAATATGCCCTTTCCCCGGCTGGTTATCACCGACGAATCGAACCGGGACTGGTACCTGGAAGGGCCGGACCGGGACCTGCTGGCCGCCTATGAACAACGTTCCCTGGGCGTTTCGGGCAGGGCGGAATATCAGGACATTATCCTGGCAAACGGGGTCAAAGCGGGGGTCCGCCGTTTCTTGCGGGATATCCGGGTTATCGAAACCCCTTAACCCCCAGGCTCCTGCATTGTAACAAAAATTACCTGCCGGGATGGAAAAATCCCCATGGGGGTCACGCTTGCTTTGCACGAGAAGGTTTCTCGTTGCCCTTGGGAGGGCTAGATGGCGCAATGCTTCGGTCAAGTGACCCCCATGGGGATTTTTCCATCCCGGCAGGCCTTATGTTCCATTGAGGGGGGGGAAGGGATTTCTGGATAAGGTTAGGGGTGTCGGGCTATCTGCCGCAAAACTCCGGTTCCGGGGCAGTGGGCAATTCCTATGATTTAATTCTCAACTCCGCTCGTTTTAGGGCGCTTATGCTCGAAATAGCAATATTTAGCCTGATTAGGCTGTTCGTGAAATGTGTAACTTGTTATAGGATAAAAACTTAGGTCACAGGCGGGCTGAATTTTGCGGAGTTGGGGGGATTAACCTGAAAAAAATAAGGGCCGGCGGGGTTTTGGGGGGTTGATT
>JAITRD010000225.1 GCA_031288575.1 Treponema sp.
CTCAGGCAGGGCCAGATGAGATTCCCCGAACCCAGGATCAGATCCAGGGCCGCGCCGCTCCCCGACAGGATGGAAAAAAAAATGAGAAGATAAATCTGGGACCGTTTGAGGTATTTAGAGGCGATAATAAGGTCCCCGATGGCAAAAAGGATAACGAAATAGCTTATGATCAAACGGATATAATACTTATCGCCCCGGACAAAATAGTTATCCGCCGAAATAGAAAAATAAAAACCCAGGGGAATGTTCAGAATCAAAAGGCCCAGATTAATTAACTGGATTGCCGCCGTAAGGCAGAGCAATATTTTTGTCCTGGCCATATTCTTGTAGGCCATATAGTCAAGAAAAACCACCACCAGATAATAAGCGAGGATTTGAAACACAAAATAGACCGTATTTACGATATAAAGCAAATAATACCGGAACTTCCCCGGCTTTCCCTCAACGCTGACATAGAGAAAATCGGACAGGATGGCAATGAGGGTGAAAACCAGCATCCACAGGTAAAAGTTCCGCTGAAAACGGTCGGTATTAAATTTGCGAAAATAGTCGATAATAATTAGAAGGATAACTAAACACGATCCCAGAATAGTATTAAATAAATAGGTTGTAACCATAACCCCTCTGTACAGAAACAGCACACATATCAGACTATTCGGTCACGAAAAACTTCCCCGGAAGGCTCATGCCGGCCGGGGTTTAGGCTTTGGCCCCGCAGAGGCCCCTGGAGTTTTCCCGCGGCTATCCTTGCTTTCCGGCGGCCGGTTTCTCAAATTCATCGACCCGCCGGGCAATAATTTCCATGCCCCGCTGCCAGAAATCCTCCGCCTCAATGGCGAACCCCGCCGAACGGGCCGCTTCCTCGGCCCGCCCCTGCCCGGTAAGACGGAGGAGCCGCCGGTAATCCCCGGCGAAGGAGGGACCCTCCCGCTGAAAACGGGAATAAAGGCCCAGGGCAAAGAGGAGCCCAAAGGCATAGGGATAATTGTAAAAGCCCAAATCGGGGCTGTAATAATGGCTTTTTACCGCCCACATATAGGGGTGAAGGAATTCGGGATCAAGGCCGTCCCCGTAGGTTTTCCTTTGGGCGTCGGTCATGAGGGCCTTCAGTTCCTCCGCCGGAACTTCCCCCCGGTCCCGCCGCTCAAAGAGGGCCCGCTCAAAATAAAAGCGGGAAAGGATATCCACGGTTACCTGGCAGCTATCCTTGAGGTTCCCCTCAATAAGGCCCAGCCGCTCCTCCCCGGCGGCTTCCCCCAGGGCATCCTCAAAGACCAGGGTTTCCGCGAAGATGCTGGCGGTCTCCGCCAGGGTCATGGGGTAAAGGGATTGGAACCGGGGAAGGTCCTTGAGAAGGTCCTGGTGCCAGGCGTGGCCCAATTCATGGGCCACGGTGGTTACCGAATCAAAGGAACCCTCAAAATTGCAGAGGATCCGGGATTCCCCCGCCAGGGGAAAGCCGGCGCAATAGGCGCCGCCCACCTTCCCCTCCCGGCCTTCGGCGTCTATCCAGGAAGAATCAAAGGCCCGGCGGGCAAAGGCGCCCATGCCGGGATCGAACCGGTCGAAGCGGCGGGGGATAAAATCCGCCGTCTCCTCCCAAGACCATTTCCGGTGATTAGCGGAGGCGCCCCCAACCGGGGCGAAAAGGTCGTAAAAGGCGCACGCCTTGAGGCCCAGGAGGGAGGCCTTGGCTTTAAGGTAACGGCGGAAAAGGGGAAGGGAGCCTTCCAATACGGCGATAAGGGCTCCCAGGGTTTTTTCACTTATCCGGGACTGGAAGGCGGATTTCCGCAAAAGCCCCAGGGCATCGCCCCCCGCCCCGCCGGCCCGGATCCAGCCCCGGCGTTTATCCAGGGTCAGGGCCGTTCCCTTGACCCCGTTCAGGGAAGCCGCCAGGGGAACCTCCGCCTCCTGCCAGGCGGCAAGTTCCGCCCGGTATGCCCGTTCCCGGACGCTCCGGTCGGGGCTATGGGCCAGATCCCGGAGGGCGGTTACGGTTTTCCGTTCCCCCGTGGCGGGGTCCCAGACTGCGGATGCCCCGGAGGAGATCGCCTCATGAAGCCGGGCCCAGGCGTCTCCCCCGGAACGGGAAAGGTCCTTTGCCAGATCCTCCAATTCCGCCGGCATACGGAAGGCCGCTTCTTCCAGGGACTCGGCGAGGAAAAAACCGTAGGGGGCCAGGCCCGGATCTTTTTTAATAAGGCCGAGGACCCTTTCCCGGTTTTCCGTTAAACGGCTGCCGAAAAGGACCGCGGCCTTTCCCAGGGGCAGGGCCGCCTCCTCAACGGCGTTGATCGCCGCCAGGGCCCGGGGATCCCGGGTGTCGGCCGTATACACCGCCTCGGCGTAGGCCGCCAGGTTTTCGGCTATGTTCTCCGCCTCCTCATAAGCGCCGATGAGCTTAAGCAGGGCCTCCGCCCTTTTTGGGCCGGCGCTTGGAACCCTGTCCGGGAGGGATTCAGGGAAAAGGGGGGCTTCCAGGAGGGATAAGAGCAGGCCGATCCGCTCTTTGAGGAGCCTTAGGTCCCGCCGATATTCCGCCGAATCAAAGGAAGGGTAAAGGGCGGTTAAATCCCACCGGGGAAGGGCAGGGGGCCGGGAGTTTTCCAAGCCCCCATTGCCGGAATTGTTTGAATTCGCCTTAGTACCAGCGGCCATTGTCATCCTCCCAGGGGCAAATTTCCTCAGGCTTAAAAAAGAGGGCTATTTCCCGTTCCGCGCTGGCCAAAGAATCCGAAGCGTGAACGATGTTGAGCCGGGTCCGAGCGGCAAAATCGCCCCGGATGGTTCCCGGCGGGGATTCAAAAAAATCCGTGGGCCCCGTCAGGCGCCGTGCCGAAAAAACCGCCTCCTCCCCCTCCAGGATCAGGGCGATGACTGGGCCCGAGAGGGTATAATCCAGGAGCTTTTCGTAAAAGTCCCTTCCCCGGTGTTCGGCGTAATGGCTTTCCACCAGGGCCTTATCGGGGCGGATCAGTTTCAGGGCGACGATTTTCAGGCCCTTCCGTTCAAAGCGGCTCAGCACCTCCCCGGCGATCCGCCGCTGGAGGACCCCGGGTTTTAACATTACAAAGGTTCTTTCCATTATTTATCAATACCCGCGGCAGCCCGGAACCGCGCCACCGTGCGGGCCGCGATAGGCCGGGCCCGCTCAGCCCCCCGGGCAAGAACGGCGTCCAGGCCCGGAGGATCGTCCATCAGGGCGTTAAAGCGCTCCCGCAGGGGGGTAAGCTCCCGGTTAATCACCCGGAAAAGTTCCTCCTTGGCTTCTCCCCAGCCCATGCCTCCGGCCCGGTAACGGGCTGCCAGGGCTGCCTGTTCCTCGGGGCCGGCGAAAAGTTTATAAAGGAGGTAAATCTGGGAGGATTCGGGATCCTTGGGTTCCTCTATCCCCTGGGAGTTGGTAACGATCCGCATGATAAGTTTGCGGAGTTCCTTCTCCGGGGCAAAGATGGGGATGGTGTTCCCGTAACTTTTGCTCATTTTCCGGCCGTCCAGCCCCGGTACCACCGCTGCGTTTTCCCGGACCGAAGCTTCCGGAACCCGCAGCACCTCTTTTTTATAGTTAAAATTCACCGCCTGGGCTATATCCTGGGCCATCTCCACATGCTGGACCTGGTCCTTCCCCACCGGCACCACGTCGGAATCGAAGAGGATGATGTCCGCCGCCATGAGCACCGGGTAGGTAAAAAGCCCCATGTTGATTCCCGCGTCGGGATCGTCCTTTTTTTCAGTATTTTCGGCTACCGCCGCTTTGTAGGCGTGGGCCCGGTTCATGAGGCCCTTGGCGGTAAAGGCCATGAGCATGGTGGTAAGCTCGAAGGTTTCGGGGATGGAGCTTTGGCGGTAAAAGATAACCTCCTCGGGATTCAGCCCGGCCGCAAGCCAGCCCGCCGCCACCGCCCGGATATTGGCGGATAGTTCCCGGGGATCCTTTATGGTATTGAGGGCATGGTAATCGGCGATAAAATACCGGGCGTCATACTCCCGGGCCAGTTCCAGGGCCGGTTTTATGGCCCCGAAATAGTTCCCGATGTGGAGTTCTCCCGTTGGTTTGATGCCGGTGAGGGATATTTTCTTCATATCCCCCAGGATAGCCTAAATCGGCATAAACGGCAACCGGAGGGTTTAACAAAAATGCCCGGCCGGGTAAGCAAAATTCCCATGGGGGGCACGCTTGCTTTGCACGCGCAGGTTTGTCGTTGTCCTTGAAGGTCGGATGGCGCAAAGCTTCGGTCAAAGGACCCGCGGTCCTCTGTCCCCCAGGGGGATTTTGCCCGGCCGGCTGGACATTTTTGCCGGCTTTTGCCCTCCGGGACTGGAATTTTAGCGGAAAATAGCCTACAGTTTTTTTATTCCGACAAATGAAAAATGTTTTTTTCAAGGATGGTGAATTTATGCTCAGGGAAGAAGATCGATTTGGATAAAAAAAGCGTTTTAATAAAGCAGAGATTTCTGGATATTTTTGAAGCAAAAATCATTTTTATTATAATTTTTACTTCCCTGTTTATTGGAGCAGCGGTTTTTTCCCTGATGTCTTTCCAAAGCCGTCAAAATTTGGTGGATCTTTTAAAAGACCGTTCCGAGGTCATCCTAAATTATGTCGAAACCTTTCTTGATAAAGAAACCTTTTCCGTTATCAACGCGCCGGGGGACATGGAGACTCCCCTCTACAAAAAAAACCAATACGAGCTTGAGCAAATCCGGCAGGTGGCGGACCTGAAGTATTTTTCTACTTTTAAACGGGACGATCAGGGAGCCTTAATCTATGTGCTTGACAGCCAGGACAATAATGCCCCCGGTTTTTGCCTGCCCGGGCAGCCCCTGGAGGAGGCGCTTCGGGATAAGGCGGAATTGGTCTTGGAGGGCAAGAAGGTATTCGGAAACGCCATCCAGAATAGCGGATACGGCCCGGTTTATATCACCCTGTGGCCGGTTTTTGAAGAAAACCGGGTCATCGGCGGCATTGTTTTGGAATATGACGCGGGCTCCATCTATTATCTGGATAATTCTACCTTTTTTTTTAGCGCCCTGATAGGTTTGTCCCTTTTATTCCTTTTTAGCGTCCTGTCCTCGATTCTTTTTAAGGCCATTTCCCGGCCCTTTCATAAAAAAATGGCATATACCGACCTGCTCACCGGGCTGAATAACCGGACCGCCTTTGAACTGGATAAAAAAAGGATCCAGGGGAATTTAAAAAATTATACCCCCCTGGTTATGCTCATGTTTGACTTGAATAACCTTAAAGAAGTAAACGATACCCTGGGCCATAGCAAGGGGGATTTATACCTGGTTACCGCCGCTCATCTCATACAAAAACATTTTGGCCTCTACGGCGAATGTTACCGCATCGGGGGGGATGAATTTTGCGTGATAACCGCGAGGCAGGATCCGGAGGTCCTGGGCCGTATTCTGGAACAGGGTTTCGCCGGAGAAACGGAAGAGAAACAGGGAATTATCAAAAGTAACGGGATCGGTTATTTTGCTATTGCCAGCGGAATGGCGGTTTATGATAAAAATATTCACCGGGACCTTTACGACGTTTTTATCCTGGCGGATGAACGGATGTACGCAAAAAAACGGCAAATGAAAATGAAGGCAAAAGGGGAATAATCAAATATGGAATATATCGGTATTTTTTTCCGTATCCTCGGCAGCCTCGGCCTGTTCCTCTACGGGATGAAGGTTATGAGCGACGGAATCCAGCAGACCGCCGGCTCCCGGCTTCAGGCGGTTTTAGGGTTTATCACCGGAAACCGCTTTGTGGCGGTCTTTACCGGTTTTGTGGTTACCGCCATCATCCAGTCCTCGTCGGCTACCACGGTGATGGTGGTCTCCTTTGTCAACGCCGGGCTGCTTACCCTGACCCAGTCTATCGGCATTATCATGGGGGCCAATATCGGCACCACCGTTACCGCCTGGATAGTTTCCCTGGTGGGTTTTACCCTGAATCTTTCCATCCTGGC
>JAITRD010000234.1 GCA_031288575.1 Treponema sp.
TCCAGGATCGATTATGACCTTGCTCAAAAAATGATAGACCGGGCCTTGAAGGGGGGGATCAACTATTTTGATACCGCCTGGCCCTATCATGAAGGGAAAAGCGAAATTTTTGCGGGGGATACCCTGTCAAAATACCCCCGGGACAGCTACTATCTGGCAAGCAAAATGCCCACCTGGGACGCGGTAAAGACCCCCGGCGACATGGAGCGGATTTTTTCGGAACAGCTTAAAAAATGCAGGGTCGATTATTTTGATTTTTATCTGGCCCATAGTTTTGATCCGGAACACCTGGAGCGGTTCAGGCAGTTTAATATGTACGACTTTTTAAAGAAAAAGAAGGAAGCGGGGCTCATCCGCCGGCTCGGTTTTTCCTTCCATTCCCACCCGGCCCTGCTGGAGGAAATCGTTACCGGTTATGACTGGGATTTTGCCCAGATCCAGCTTAATTATATTGACTGGGAAATGCTCAACTCCCGGCGGTTTTACGAATTTCTTACCGAACACAAGCTTCCGGTGATTGTTATGGAGCCGGTACGGGGGGGCGCCCTGGCGACCTTGAATGAAAGGGCGGCGGCGCTTTTGAAAAAAGCCGATCCCGAAGGAAGCATTGCCTCCTGGGCAGTACGGTTTGCCGCCTCTTTGCCGAATGTCATGACCGTATTAAGCGGAATGAGCACCCCGGATCAGCTTGAGGATAATCTTAAAACCATGACCCCCTTCAAGCCGCTAAATGAGGAGGAATACCGGGTCATCGCCGAAGCGGCGGCGGCCTATAACGCCTCGGGGGCCCTTCCCTGCACAGGCTGCCGCTACTGTATGGACTGTCCCGTGGGAATCGATATTCCCCGAATTTTCAGCCAGTTTAACCATTATCAAATAAGTAAAAACCGGAACGTGTTTACGGGAACCTACCGGTATCTTTTGGAAAAGGAAAAAGCCCATAACTGCGTAAGCTGCGGGCGCTGCGTTAAGCTTTGCCCCCAGAATATTGACATCCCTAAATATATGAAGGAAATTGCCGCCTTTGCCGCGGAATAGGGCTTTTTGAAGCGACCCTTTTGAAGGCCCTGGGGAAAGCGGGCCTCCGCCGTTTTTCCCCAGGCCGGTTTTAAAAGCGGCCCGAAGATTTTACCGGGGTTTTTTAACCCGGATCAGCATCACATCCCCGAAGCCGAACTTTTTTGCCCCCCGGTCGGCCCAATATTTAAGAAAGGGGGGAGCGGTCCCCGCCGCGAGGCCGCCCCAGGTAATGATTTTTTCCAGGGCGAAACCGCTTTGGGAAAGGAGCAGCGAAAGGGTTTTTACCGAAAAAAGGTAGAGGTGGTCAAAGATTGCGGAGCGCCAGCGGCCCTTAAAAAGCCGGGCCTGAAAACCCGCTATATTGGGGGTGGTTACGAAAAAGTGCCCCCCCGGGCTCAGGATCCGGTATGCCTCCCGGACAAAGGCCCCGGGGTTGTTAAGATGTTCTATAAGATGGGAGGCCAGGATTACCTGAAATTCCCCGCCGTTAAAATAGCTTTCCTCCAGGGGAAGGCTCCTGACATTGATGTTCCGCGCCTTCCCCGCGTAATCCGCCTGGGGCAGGGAGAGTTCAACCCCCTGAACTTCCCAGCCCCGGTTCCGCAATTTTTCCAGCAGGGCGCCCGTGGCGCAGCCGGCATCCAAAATTTTGGGAATCCCCGCGGCAAAAAGCTCCCCCTCCAGGGCCGTAAAACCGGCGTCCGAAAGGGCGAGTTCCTGGAGGCGCAAAAAGTTTTTTTCATTCGCCAGTTCGTAGGCCAGATAATCCTTTCCGTGTTCTTCCCGGTACCGTTTGTGCACCTCGGAATGGAGGGGCTGGGGGTTCATCTGCACCAGGCCGCAGCCGGTGCAACGCACATAGGCGAAACCCTCGCAGGAAAGGGCGGGCCGGAACCCCCTGCCCCCGCAAAGGGTACAGGGAATAAGCCGCTGTTCTTCCTGAACCGCCGGCGTGGACCAGGTTTTTACCGCCCCTTTTTTCATGCCTATTCAATAGTAAGCCGGTAAAGGACGCTCCGGGAATTGCCCCTAAGATCCTGGGCGATAATCTCCAGGCTTGCCTGGCCCCGGTTAAACCGGACCTCCCCCACGTCAAAGGCGGGGTGGGGGGCGTAAACCTGCCTGACCGGCACAAGGCCGTTCCGGTAAACCATAAGGATCCCGTCCCGGGCCGAATAGGTTTCAAAATTCAACTCCCCGATTTCAATGCCGTTGACGGAACAAAGGATGCGGTGGGGCGCCAGAAAACCGGCGCTCCCGTTCTGGGTGTCCGCCGCCTGAGCAAAAATCCGGTAACGGCCCTGTTTAATGGTCTTTGTTTCCCCGGGATCAAAAAGAGCGCCTTCGGCATCCCTGAGCGCCACCGCCTGAATCCCCGGGGCTGTTTCGTCCTGAAAGGGAGTGATAATCATGGAAGGATTCACCCACCGGCGCTCCTTCCGGTCAAAGAGGGAAAAATAAAACCCTTCCTGGTCCGACCAGCCTGAAATGCCCGCCCTTCCCAGAAAGGTGTTTTTGGAGATGCTTTGGGGAATATATTCCTCCCTCCGGTCATCAAAACGGCTGTAGATGCTGATAAGCCCGTCCCGGTGATCTATGGCGATCCAGGCCCCCAGGGGAGCGGGCAGCCGGGAAGCGTTGTCCCCTTCCCGGCCGATAAAAAGGAGTTCCCCCTCCTCGGCGGCTCCCAGGGGGCCTTCGCCGGTAAAAGTGGAACCCAGGCTGGGCTGCCCCTTATCATTCCAGCCGAAATTACGGATCATCCTGCCGTTAGGGGAGGGCCAGTCCATGCCGTAAAGGGAAAGAGAGGCCGGGAAAAGGAAGATGGCCCCGGAAAACAGCCAAAGAAGGCCCCCCCTCCGCCGCGAAAACAGGGAAACGTGGTTTTTCATTACTTTTTATCCAATTCAAAGGATGCCAGGGTCATGCCTCCCCCCACATAGATCCGCGATCCCTCCCGGGCGAGAAAGGCGGTCCTGCTTTTAAAGGGGGCTTCAAGGATAACGGTTCCCGGCAGCCTTATCGCGGCCAGTTGCTTTTTTTCCGGAGACGGGGAGGTAATAACAAAAAAGAGCCGGTCATTACCGCTTCCGTCCAGGACGGTTATTTCCCCTTTCAGGGGTATCTTGAGGCTTCTGCGGGCATTGGTATCATAGATGCCCAAACCTCCTTCCCGCTCAAAAACAACCCGGCTGTCATGATCGATAAAGGAGATATGGACGGCCCGCCGGAATCCGTCGTCCAGAAATTCATGGTAGCTCACCCGGTACTCGGCGTTTCCCGTCCCCCCCAGGCGGTCTAATAAGAGGAACCGCTGGTCGTCAATTCCGGAAATAATGCCCAGTTTGGAACCGTCCCCGGAGATGGCGCAGCCCAGGATTACTGAAAGCCGGGACCCGCCGGGCTCAAAGAAAAAAATCCTTTTGCCCTGGTCATTGAGGACCTCCACGGTACCGTCCAGGGAACCGGTCAGGATAAACCCCGCGGCGGCGTCTATCGCCGTAAGGGGGGAGGCAAAGTCATAGGTCCATTTAATTTCCCCCGAGACATCCGTGGCGGAAAGGGAGTTTTGTTCATTATTCAAGAGCAGTATTTTCTTATCCAGAAACAGGGGATATCCCCGGGGGTCTTTTATTTCCACTATTTCTTTGTTTAGGGGATTACGGATCCCGATATAACCGGGAATAGGATCGTATTCCGCCCAATAATCCTCCGACAGGGAAATATATCCCTTTTTTACCTGATTAATGGTAAAACGACCTTCACTGTCCACATAGCCAAAGCGGTCTCCCATCTGGAAGGGAATAAGTTTCCGGTTTTCCTCCCCGCCCTCCCCGGAAGGATCGGGATAGGCGGATTCTAAAGAAGTAAGCCATCGGGGCTTTAAAATGGTTTCAACCGGCACCGGCCGGGCCGCGATAAAAACATAACAAATAAAGATCGCCATTCCGCTTATAAGCCGGTATTTTTTCTTTTTCTTTGCCACAAAGCCCCCGTTTCCTTCAAATATAGTATATAGTAAAGGGAAAAGTTGTCAACGCGCCGGTCTTGCGCCGGTTCTGCGGGGGAAAATCATGGAAATTGACATGGAAACCTTGTTTGAGGAAGCCCGAAAAGCCGCGGATTTTGCTTATGCCCCCTATTCCCGTTTCCGGGTCGGGGCGGCCCTCCTCGCCGAGGACGGCACGGTTTTTACCGGGTGCAATGTGGAAAACCGCTCCTACGGCCTTACCATCTGCGCCGAGCGGAGCGCCCTGGTACAGGGGGTCGGCAGGGGGCGGCGCGGTTTTATTGCCCTGGCCATTGCCACCCCCGATTCCGAAGATCCGGTGGGGCCCTGCGGAGCCTGCCGGCAGGTGTTAAGCGAATTTATGGCCCCCGAAGCGGCTGTCCGTTTCGGGGGCCGGGGCCCCCGGCGGGTAGATACCACCATTGGTTTCCTTTACCCCTATGATTCCCTTCATGATTTAGCGAAATCTTTGCGTTAGATTGACGTATCTTACGGTTTAATGCTATAATCCCTTAGGAGCGGTGATGATAGAAGAGGATATTCTAACCATAGAAGAAGTCGCCAAATATTTGCGGGTTTCGGAGCGTACCGTATATGATTGGGCCCAAAAAGGAGAAATCCCCGCGGGAAAAATCGGTACCGTCTGGCGTTTTAAAAAAACGGAAATAGAAAAATGGGTGAACGACCGGCTTGCGGTCAACCGTTTAAGCCCCCAGTACAGTTCAGTCCGGATTGATACCATTATCTCCCCCGGCCGGATCCTCTTTCTCGATTATTCCACAAAACGGGATACCCTTTTAGCTTTGGCGGACAATATCGCCCAGGCGCCCCAGGTAAAAAACCGGCAGGAATTGAGCGCGGAAATTCTTAAGCGGGACGAGCTAATGAGTACCGCCATCGGCCGGGGAATCGCCATTCCCCATGTCCGCCTTTTGTCGGTTACGGATCTTGTGGTTTCTGTCGGGATCAGCCGGACCGACATTGTGGATTTCCAGACCCTGGATGACGAACCGGTGCGGCTGGTCATTATGATTGCCGCCGCCTATAACCAGCACGCCTATTACCTTCAAACCCTTTCTTTTTTTAGCGCCCGCCTTAAAAACCGGGAACTCCGCAATGCCCTCCTTGGGGCCAAAGACGCCGGGGA
>JAITRD010000246.1 GCA_031288575.1 Treponema sp.
TCGCATCCTGGGGCTGAAGCAGGTCCCAAGGGTTTGGCTGTTCGCCAATTAAAGCGGTACGTGAGCTGGGTTCAGAACGTCGCGAGACAGTTCGGTCCCTATCTGCCATGGGCGCTGGACGGTTGAGAGGGGCTATTTTTAGTACGAGAGGACCGAAATGGACGAACCTCTGGTGTGCCGGTTGTCCTGCCAAGGGCACGCGCCGGGTAGCCACGTTCGGAAGGGATAACCGCTGAAGGCATCTAAGCGGGAAGCCCGCCTCAAGATGAACCGTCCCCGGGGACTCGATCCCCCTGAAGGCACCAGGAAGACTACCTGGTTGATAGGCTGGAGGTCTACGCAGGGCAACCTGTTCAGCCGACCAGTACTAATCTGCCGTGAGGCTTGACCATATTATCGTTCCGGAGAAGCGGGGTTTCCGGGGGCGCGGGAGCGCCCCGGGGAAGCCCCGCCCCCCCTTTTCTTAAACGCCATGTTTTTTGACTGCGCAATTAATTGCCCGGTGGCCGTAGCGGAGGTGCCACACCCGTTCCCATTCCGAACACGGAAGTTAAGCCCTCCTGCGCCGATGATACTGCCCCCCGGAGGGGCGGGAAAGTAGGCCGCTGCCGGGCTCTTTTTTATTTCCCCCTCCCCGCCGCGGGAAAGTTCCCTAAAAACGGTGCTTACAAAAAAATGATATTAAACCGAGGCAGCTATCCGTCTTCCCGCCTCCCGTAGGGCTAAACTTGTTCCGCTTTTCTTGGGTAGGTTCGCAAGGGAGGAGGAAAGGCCGGAAAAATAGGGACCTGCAAGCAGGTCCATGGAATTTCCCGTCGGAGCGTATCGAAGATAGCGGCGGCAGACTCTGCAAGCATTTTTCCCGGCATTTTCACCTCCTCTGCGGGAATTGCACAGAATTTTGCGGGTCAAATTTAGTGCATACACGGGAATTTCCGGGGGATGCTTATTTTTTCAGGGTCTGGTGCAGCAGGATGGTGATTTTTTCCCAAAGATTTTTAAAGCCGGGGTTTTCCGCTATGAGGGACAGGTGATAATCTTCAAGCCCTCCCTCGGGGGAGAGGGATTCCCTGCGGTTGGGGGCGTAAATATCCGTACTGCCGATAAGTTTATCCGGGGCAATCCTGCCGAGGAAGGGAAAATTCTCCTTCGGTATGTCAAAAATGGGAAGGTCTTCCTCTGCCGGTTTCTGTTCCTCCGCCGGCAGGAACCCGACGCTGGAATCGGCGCTAAGGCGCTTGCTTATTTCGACAATCCGTTCCGTTTGGACCTTTATTTTTTCAGAACTGTCTTTGATCCGCGCCAGGGATACTTCCATCGAATGAAGAATTTCGTCAATTTCATAGTTTTTATTGCTGTTGGTCTTTTCTATAGCGTGCTTTTCTTTAAGCAGTTTGTCTTCATGTTTGGAAATAATAATAATGGCGACGCCCATAAGGGTTCCCGGGATAAGCAGCACCAGGACCACCATTCCGTAGAGATAGGCCTCAAAGCTTTTTACGTTGAATTTGGCCATCCAATTCACAAAGGGCTGCAAAAAATAGGATGAGTTCATCCATAAACCAAAGGCTAAAAGGATCACAGCTACAGCTACGGGAATAATAATATATATAAAAGGTATCCTGAATTTCATTTTATTCTCCCTGGTTTAGATATAATACGATTCGGGGGAGAGGAACAACACCGGAAAAACTTTCATCGGAAGAGAACACCAGTAATTTAAAAAAGGCAGCAAAACCCGGAAAACAGTTCTAAAATTGGGTTTTCCGCCATTCCGCAAAACCGGTAATGTTTTGAAATTCAAGGACGGACAAATCGTCAAGGACAACCCTGCCCGAAAAAAGACCGCATAGCTGCCGGCATTTAAGGGAATGAAAGATAAAGCTGTTTTGTTCTACCCGTTCCTGGTTGGGGGTAAAAACCATTTCCAGGCGGTTGTCATTGCTGGTAAAATGCCAGGGGCTAAGCCAATTGGCGGGGGATATCTGAAAAGTAACCTGATCCAGTTTATGCAGCTTTCCCTCTAAAAAAAAGGCGTTTTCCGTTCCCTGGCCGGAATCGGCGGTACTGTACCCCACGCTAAACCCTACCTGCCGGCCGCCGCTCAGTCCGCAGCCCGCGGCCCAATACCGGATATCCGAACGGGGACGGACGCCCCGGTTCCAGTCAAAGATGCCCCAGGCATTGCCCCGGGTAAAAAATAACTCCTGGGTGCCAAACTGCATAACCCCTTCGGCTATATACCAGGGGGAGCACCGGGAATAGCGGAAGGCGTTTTTTTCCCGCCGCCAGGGCGTAAGGGTCACCAGGGATTCCGCGTCCGGAGGGGCGGACAATACCACTTCGCCCCGGAGGCTTCGGTGGGAGCCGAATTTCGGGACATTCACCTTGATAATCCGGGCGCCGCCCTCCATGGCGGCAAAGGTAAAGGCCGCCTTTTTCCGCTGGATTTTGAGGGAACCGGCGGCGCTGTCCGTCGGCAGCTCAAAACTCCCCAAGGGAAAGGGGGTAATGAAGGTTTGGGTTGAACGTTTTTTATCCCTTAAAGAAATTACCGACGTCCCGATATGGCCCCAGTACCCGCTGTCCAGGATTTCAATGAGAAGAAGATGGGTGGACGAAAAAAAGATATACCGGTCGGATTCGGAAACACGCCTGCGGGAAGCACGGATCAGCATAGGATTATACAAAAACAGGGGAAGGCGGGCCCATCCGAAATTTACCGGGACTCCCGATTCATCCAGAACGGGGACCGCCGTTTCGATCTCAGCCGGAATCATAGGCCCCAAAAACAAGGGCATATTACTTTCGTCATAGAAATACTATACTATGAAGTCTCTCCGGGAGCAATGGTTTACAGCAATTCCAAATTCAACTATTCTAAAACCGAAAAGAGACCTGATACCCCTATCGGGGGTCCTGCCGGCGTGAAAAAGCGGGGGCCCCTCCCCCTCCTTTTTCACGCCGGCACCCCTCATAGCCTTTTCGGGTCTCTTTTCGGCCGGAATACTCCCTGGAATTGCTGTAAACAACTAAGGGAAAAGGTAAAAAATGGTCAAATGAATACTCAGGGGCAGGAACCGGGGCTGGTCTCATTTGACCATTTTTTGAATTTGGAATTGCTGAATGGTTACCGGCAAAGGAGTTTTGTGTGGGAAAAGGCCCAAAAAATAAATATTCCGGCCTTAAGGTTTTGATCATGGGGCTGGGCCTCCACGGCGGCGGGGCAGAGGCCGCCCGGTATCTGGCGCGGGAGGGGGCGGAGCTTACCGTCACGGACCTGCGGGACGAGAAGACCCTGGCCCCTTCCCTGGAAAAGCTGCAAGGCATCGGGGCCGTCCGGTATGTCCTGGGGCGCCACGACATGGCGGATTTTGAAAGGGCCGATATGGTGATAAAAAACCCCGGGGTAAGGCCGGATTCCCCCTTTCTCCGGGCCGCGAAACGGGTGGAAACGGATATTTCCCTCTTTTTAGCCGGCTGCCCCGCCCGGCTTATCGCGGTTACCGGGTCCAAGGGTAAATCAAGCGCGGCCTCGGCTCTCGACTGGGCCCTGGGGGAGGCGCGGAAGGGGGGCTTCCTTCCCGGCAGGACCTTTTTAGGGGGGAATATTACCCGGTCGCCCCTCGTCTTTTTGGAGGATCTGGAACCCGGGGACGACGTGGTCCTGGAACTTTCAAGCTGGCAGCTCGGAGACCTGGGGGAAAAAACCCGGCCCGGCGGAGAGGCCCTGCTTAAGCCCCGGGCGGCGGTGGTCACGGCCATTATGGCCGACCACCAGGACCGTTACGGCAGCATGGAAGATTATGTGGCGGATAAACGGATCATCGCCGCGGGCCAGGGACCGGAGGATGTCCTGGTGGCGCCCGACGATCCCTGGGGCCGCAGCTTTATCCGGAAGGGCCGGCCCCTGGTTTACGCCGAGGAGCCTCTCCCTGAAGGGACCGCCGGGGGCTGGCTGACGGGAAAGGACGGCCCGGGCCTTGCCCGGCTTACCCGGGAGACCCCGCCGGTTGAGGTGGTCCCCCCCCGGCTCCTCCTTCCGGGGTATCACCAGAAAAAGAACCTCCTCGCCGCGGCCCTCGCCCTGCTGGATCTGGGGCTGCCCCCGGAGACTATCCGGGAAGCCCTGGGGGCCTTCCGGGGCATGGAGCACCGGCTGGAATTTTTCCACGAAGCCGGGGGAATCCGGTTTTATAACGATACCGCCGCCACCATCCCCGAGGCGGCGGAGGCCGCGGCGGAGGCCTTCGACCCCCCGCCGGTACTGATTGCCGGGGGCGCCGATAAGGCCCTGGATTTTGCCCCCCTGGTCCGGGCGGCGGCCCGGGTAAAGGCCCTGGTTCTCCTGGCCGGAACCGGGACGGACAGGCTGCGGCCCCTCCTGGATCAGGCAGGCCTTGTCTACCGGGGCCCCTTTAATTCGCTGGAGGAGGCCCTCCGTTCAAGCCTGGAAGGGGCGGGGCCGGGAGACCGGGTGATCCTCTCCCCGGGCTGCGCTTCCTTCGGCATGTTTTTAAACGAATTTGACCGGGGCCGCCGGTGGAAGGAGGCGGTCCGCCGCCTCTGCGGGGCGGGTTAAACCTATGGACCTGGAACTTTTACGGGAACGGGACCGGATCTTCCGGGAAATCCGCTCCTTCTTTGATAAACGGGGCTATCTGGGGGTCGATACCCCCCTCCTGGCCCCGGATCTTATCCCCGAAACCTGCCTTGAGGTCTTTGAAACCTCCTACCTGCCCCCGCCGGGCAGCGTCCTCCGGGAAGCCCGGCCCTATTGGCTCATCCCCTCCCCGGAGATCTGGATGAAACGCCTCATTGCCCGGCACCGGGTAAGCATATACCAGATCTGCAAATGCTTCCGGAACGGGGAATCGGCGGGCCGCCTCCACAGCCCGGAGTTTACCATGCTGGAATATTACACCATGGAGGCCGATTACCAGGATTCCCTAACTCTTACGGAGGAACTTTTCGCGGCCCTGCTCCCGCCGGGGAGCGCCGGGGACCTCCGCCCCCCCTTTTTGCGGATCACCATGGAAGAGGCCTTTTCCCGCTGGGCGGGATTCAGCCTTGCCGAAGCCGCCGAGGGGGGAACCCTGGAAGCGGAGGCCCGGCGGCTGGGCCTGGACCCTCCGGCGGGGACCGGCCGGGCCGGGCTCTACGACCTTATCTTTATTCACGCGGTGGAACCCAGCCTTCCCCGGGACCGGCCGGTAGCCCTTCTGGATTACCCCGCCTTTGTCCCCTGCCTGGCCCAAAAAAAGGCCGGTACCGGAACGGCGGAACGGTGGGAACTCTATATCCGGGGGATTGAACTGGCCAATTGTTATTCCGAGGAAAGGGACCCGGAAAGGGTACGCCGCTACTTTGAGGCCGAGGGCGCCCTCAAAAGCCGGACCGCCCTGGTACCCCACGCCGTCAACAGGGCTTACCCGGACATCTTCCTCCCCCGCCCCGGTCCCGGGGGGGCAAGCCTGCCCTTCCCCCGCTGTTCCGGGGTAGCCCTGGGGCTTGACCGGCTGATCATGGCCTTAAGCGGCAGACGGACCATCGACGCGGTTTTGCCCTTCCCCATGGGGGAAGCTACTCAATAACCTCGGAAAAACCGGAGCGGTCAAAGGTGGTCCGGAATTGGGGGAGGTAGCTTATGCCGGTACTGACCAGGGCTTCCCCGGTGAAGCGGTAATTAATCTGTTTCATGGCGATTATTTGATCCAGAAGTTCCCGGCGCATATTGATAAAATTCATCACGAGGAACAGGGAGGTTTCCGCAGAATCCTTTGGCGGAACCAGGAGTACCTCCGTCTCCTTCCCGTCGGCCCACAAACGACCGCTTCCGTAGAGTTTGTAATTAAAAGAGGAAAGTTCCACCGGGAAGCTGTTGGGATTATCCACCCGGAGGCTCACCTTAAAACGGGTGTTGATAAGCTCCGCCTTTTGAACGGCAATGGCGGTAATGGTAAAAACCGGCGCTTCAATCCGGGGAAAAACCGCCTCCGCCTCGGCCCGGGTTTTGACCGGAGGGGCGGCCCCGTAGATAAATTCAGGATTCAGGGTTAAAGACAGCCGGTTTTCCCTTGTTTCCCCGGGACCCTCCGGTTCCGCAAAAACCGGGTGGCTCAAATCAAGGTCCAGCCTAACCGGTATTGCCGGAACCTTCCTGGAGGCCCCGGCCAGGGAAAACTCCCCCTCCCCCTGCCCCAGGGTCAGAACCGCCCCCGGCCCCGCGTCCCGGCCGTTCATCAGGACCTGCCAGTCCCCCGCCACCATCCGCGCCGGGGCGGAACGGGGATTTTCCGCCTCCAGGCGGAAATAAAGGGTAATATGCCGGATATCCCGGCCTTCCAGGGTATCAAAGGACAGGAAGGCCCGGGGATTTGGTTCGAGAGGCGGAGGGAGCGGGGGCTCCGGAACCGCCTGGGGGGTTTTGCAGGACGCCAGGAGGCCCCAAAAACATAAAGCCCAAAGGGAAAAAACGACTTTTCGGTTCATCATATCCCTTTAAATATCGTCAGCTTATCAAAAAATATCTCCCCGGCCGGAAACGTTTTTGAATTAAGGGCGGATCCGGATTCAACCGGAATTTCCGGAACCGCTCTTAATCCTTCAGGCCGTACCAGGAGGCAATATGATGAATCGCCACCCCGAATTGGGAAACATCCGGCAGTTTCGTCAACAATTCTTCCAACTGGCTGTAAAGATAGGCCTTACCCTCCTCCGCGTAGGACACCTGATCCCCCTCGCCGGAGGGGGATAGTTCCGCCCCGAGCATGAGGGGCTTATTCAGGGAAGCGGCATAGCCTATTTCCTCCTGGGCAACCTCATACATTTTTGCCGCGGTATCCCGGTAAGACATGACAAAAACCCGGTTTACGGTGTCTATCAAAGCCTGGTAAAGGGGCTTTTCCCCGCCCTTATAGGGCACCGGATCATCGAACCAAAAGGGAATATCGATTTCCACGGGCATTTGGTTTTGAAGCCCCATTATCAGGGCCAAATATTCGGCCAGAATTTCCGCCCTCCGGGAGGCAAACTGGGGATGCTGATGGGGTTCTATATCCAGATGAACGCCGGCGAAACGCCGGGTCTCGGAAACCCTGTTCTGATAATCCTGATATAAACGGAGCAGTTCTTGCAGGGGCCCGTCATCTTCAATATAAGTATAATCCCCCGCCAAAAGATAAACCCTTATCCCCTGGGCGCGGGCTTCTTGAACAAAATCTTCGGTTTCGCCGCTAAAATCTTCCGTACACAGATAAATTTCCTCCACCTTGTTTTGCACCGCAAAATCAAGATACCGGCGGTCCCCTATCAATTCGCTGTGCCACCACCAAACCCCCAACTCCCTTTCCCCGGGACCGGAGTCCGGAGCGCACCCGGAAAACAAAACTGCCGCGATTATAACCAGGAAAAACACAAAAAACCCTTTCATAATTTTATACTACCCGAGACTCCCTTCTCGGACCAGGGGTCTTGGCCCGGATTCCCATTTTATATACGCGAAAAAAATGTTAATCTTAGCCAGGAGTATTCCATGATTATAAACAATCTTTCCCCCGCTTCCCCCCAGGGGGCGGGTCCGGCAATTCCCTCCCGGGCTCAAACGGCCCCGGAAAATACCTGGGACCTTTCCAAACTCTTTGCCGGCGATGAGGCCTGGAAGGAGGGTCTTACCGAATATGAAAAACAGGCGGAGCGGATTCCTGGTTTCCGGGGCACCCTGGGGAAGTCCGCGGAAAGCCTCGCGGCCTATCTGGATTTTTTCAAGGAATTCGGAATCCTGGAGGAACGGCTTAACTATTACGCCGACCTCCGGCAAACCGAAGATGAGGGGGACAGCGCCGCCCGGACCATGACCGGGCGTTTTATGATGGCTGCCTCCAAGGCCCAGGCCGCCGCTTCCTGGGCGATCCCGGAGATTCAGGCCATCCCCGATAAGGATATGGAAGATTTTCTTTCCCATCCCCGGATGGCGGAATACCGGATCTACCTGAAAAAACTCCTCCGGTATAAACCCTATGTTTTAAGCGAAAAGGAGGAGCGGATCCTCGCCCTCCATGCCGAGGGGGAGCAGGTATGCCAGGAAGCCTTTTCGGTATTAACCAACGTGGACATGGATTTCGGCCTCATCGACACCCCCGAAGGGCCGCGGCCCCTCTCCCAGTCCACCTGGTCGGTTTTTATGGAAAATCCCGACCGGGAACTCAGGCGGCGGGTTTACGGAAATTTTTACCGCCATTTTGCCGCCCATAAAACCACCCTGGCAACCCTGTACGCCGGGCAGGTTAAACAGGATGTCATCGGCGCCCGAATCCGGGGTTTCCCCTCAGCCCGGGTGGCGGCCCTCTTCCCCGACGACGTTCCCGAGGCGGTTTACGACAATCTGATAGATACCGTGGGGGCTAACCTTGGGTTCCTCCACCGTTATTATGCCCTGCGGAAAAGGGTCTTAAAACTGGAGGAACTGCGGCATTACGATGTGTATGTCCCCCTGGTCCCCCAGGCTTCCCAAAGGACCCCCTGGAAGGAGGCGGTAGACATGATCTCCGCCGCCCTGGTTCCTCTGGGGGATGAATATGTGGATACCCTCCGCTCCGGGCTTTTAGGCCGGTGGGCGGATCGCTATGAAAACAAGGGGAAACGATCCGGGGCCTTTTCCGCGGGGAGCTTTACCGGCGATCCCTATATCCTCGTCAATTATAAGGAAGACGCCATCCGGGACGTGTTTACCCTGGCCCATGAGGGGGGCCACTCCATGCATTCCTGGTATGCCGCCCGGTCCAACCCCTTTATGCACTACGGCTATACGATCTTTGAAGCCGAAGTGGCCAGTACCTTCAACGAGGAACTCCTTTTCCGGCATCTGAAAAAAAACGCCGGGTCCCGGGAACTGGAAACCTACCTGGTGAATAAACGGGCGGATGAACTTTTGGCCACCCTGTACCGGCAGACCATGTTCGCCGAATTTGAGAAACGGACCCATGAGCTGGAAGAAGGGGGAACCCCCCTGACGGCGGACCTGCTGCGGGAGGAATACCGGAAGCTCCTGGTCAAATATTTCGGCGGGGAATTGGCATTTGAGGAAGAAAGCGACCTGGAGGGTTTGCGGATCCCCCACTTTTACCGGGCCTTTTATGTTTATAAATACGCCACCGGGGTTTCGGCGTCCCTTGCCCTGGCGGAACGGGTCCTCGGGGGAGGAACCGGGGAGCGGGAGGACTATTTTGCCTTTCTCAAGTCCGGAGGCTCCCGGTTCCCCATTGAATCCCTCCGCGTCGCCGGGGTAGATATGTCCTCCCCCGGGCCGGTGGCGGCGGCCTGCCGGGCCTTCGGCCGCCTGGTGGAAAAATTGGAGGAACTTCTAGGCTGACCGGAAGGGGCTTAGGGGATATTAAATATTTTCCCGGGATTCATGATATTGTTGGGGTCCCAGGCCTGTTTGATCCCCTGCATAAGCTCCAATTCAGCGGGGCTGATGAGGCTTTTGAGGTGTTCCCGGCGTTTGATGCCGATTCCGTGTTCCCCGCTGATCTTTCCCCCGGCGCCGGCGGTGATCCGGTAAAGTTCGGCCAGGCACGCGGCCTCGTTCCGTTTCCATTCCGCTTCACCCATGGCGCTTTCCTTGACCAGGGTGGCGTGGAGGTTGCCGTCCCCGGCGTGGCCGTAACAGGGGATGCTCATGCCGTATTTTTTGCCCAGCCTTTCCAGTTCGGAGATCATGAAGGGAATGCGGGAAATGGGAACCACAATATCCTCCACGCTTTGGACGGGGCTAAAAACTTTAAAGGCTTCGGCGATGTTCCGGCGCACATTCCAGATCCGCTCTATGTTGTTGCGGTCCTCCGCCACATAGACCTCCAGGGCCCCGCGGCTTTCGCAGAGTTTTCCCGTTTCGATAAGGTCCCGCTCAATCTGGCCGGGATTAACCCCGTCCAGTTCTATAAGAAGCATGGCTCCGGCGTTTTCGTAGGGGAGGCTTTCGTTTAAATAACGGCAACTGGTAACAATCGAAAGCCGGTCCATAAATTCGATGCTCGTGGGGGTGAGCCCCCGGGAGAGGATCAGCGGCACAAGATTTATAGCCTCCTGGGGGGTTTTAAAAAGAACCAAGAGGTCCGATTTGTCCGCGGGATACCCGATCAGGCGGATGATCGCCTTGGTAACGATCCCCAGGGTTCCCTCGGAACCAATGACCAGGGACTTTAAATCATAACCGCTCACGTCCTTGAGGATCTTCCCCCCCAGTTCCACAATATCCCCCCGGGGAGTAACCAGCTCCAGCCCCAGGATGTACCGGCCTGTAACGCCGTATTTGACCGCCTTGCCTCCCCCGGCGTTTTCGGCGATATTTCCCCCCAGCAAACAGGTTTGCAGGCTCATGGGGTATCCGGCGAAAAAAAGCCCCCGTTCCTCCACCGCCCGGGCAAAATCATTGGTTACCATCCCCGTTTCCGCTACGGCCACCATGTTTTCCTCATCCAGCTCCAGGAGCCGGTTCATCCGTTCCAGGGAGAGAACAATGCCCCCGTATTCGGGGATAGCTCCCCCGGAAAGGCCGGAACCGGCGCCCCGGGGGGTTATGGGAATCTTCTCCCGGTTGGCCAGTTTTACAATCTCCGCAACCTCCGCGGTATTCCGGGGCAAAACCACCGCCTCGGGCATGCGCCCGTATTCCCGGGCATCGGTTTCGTCATGGGAATAGGCTTCCAGTTTTTCCGGATCCGTAAGCACCGCGCCGGGCCCGGCGATCCTTTGCAGGGCCTCCAAAATCTCCGCCGTTACCGGCTGATAAAAACCCTTGGTATCCATCGGCATTTCTCCTTACTGCCCCAAATCCGCGGCATTTTTCCCGCCCCCGCCGCGGCGCAGCCGTTTCAGCAGGGCGGGAACCACGGCAAAGGCGTCCCCCACGATGCCGAAATCGGCGATCTGGTGCAGGGGGGCGTCGGGATCGATATTGACGGATAGGATGACCTCGCTGGTTTTAATCCCCGCCAGGTGCTGAATGGCGCCGGATATGCCTATCCCGATATAAAGTTTGGGGGAAACGGTCTTGCCGCTCAGGCCTATCTGATGGGGATAACTTATCCAGCCCCGGTCCACCGCGTCCCGGCTTGCCCCTGCCGCGCCGCCCAAAGCCTCCGCAAGTTCCCGGATTATGCCGAAGTTTTCCCCCTTCTTGAGCCCCCGGCCCCCGGCTACCACCACCTCGGCCTCCTCCAGGTTGATAAGCCCCGTCTCCTCCCTCCGGTACCCGGTTACCCGGGTTTCGCTTTGAAGGAGCCGGTCCTCCGGAATAATCCGCCTAATTGGCCCCCTCCGGGAGGGGTCCTTTTCCGGGGGCCGGGAAGACCTGGGCCGTACCGTGGCCATCTGGGGCCGGCGGTCCGGGGTTTTGATGGTGGCCATGATATTTCCCCCGATAGCGGGCCGGATCTGGAGAAGATTGCCGGTCCCCTCCTCAATGTCCAGGCCGGTACAATCCGCGGTAAGCCCCGTGCGGAGCTTAACCGCGGTATAGGGCATGAGGGTCCTCCCGGAAGAAGTCGCCCCGGCAAGGAAAACCGCGGGTTTATGGGCCAGGATAAGCTCCGTCAGAATCCGGGCATAGGTTTCGCAGACAAAATCCGCAAGCCGGGGCTCCTCCGCGGCCAGGACTTCGTCGGCCCCCCGCTGTATAAGCTCCTCCAGATCCTCTTCCCGGACCGCCTCCCCAATGAGCACCGAAACCAGGGGAACCCCCAGCTTATCCGCCAGGAACCGTCCCCGGGTAAGGAGTTCAAAGGAGACCGGCTTGAGCCGGCCCCCGAATTGTTCCGCCAGGGTCCACACCGCGCCGGTTTTGTCCGTCATATTATCCCCCGTTGTTCAAGAAAAAGCGCAAGTTCCTCCACCGCGGCACGGAGCGATTCATCATCCTCCGCCCTGAGGATCCGGCCGCCCCGGGTCAGTTTTGGGGTATCAATCTTGACCACCCTGGTCGGGGAGCCCTTGAGCCCAAGGTATTCGGGGTTAAAATCCGGATCCGCGGCGGTGATAACCGGAATGGTTAATTCCATGGAACGGATCTTGCCCCGTAAGGTGGGGAGCCGGGGAAGGGCGATTTCCTTTACCACGGTCAACAGACAGGGCAGGGCCAGGGAAACCTGCTGGTATCCCTCCTCAACAAGACGCTCGGCATTTATCCGCCCGGCTTGGACCGAGACAATTTTGGAGACATAGCTTGCCACGGGAAGATCCAGCCAGGCCGCAATGCCCGGCCCGACCTGGGCGGTATCGCCGTCGGTGGCCCGTTCCCCGGTGATGATAATGTCGGCGCCGCCGATTTTCCGTATCCCCTG
>JAITRD010000274.1 GCA_031288575.1 Treponema sp.
GGGGTTTATGAATTTGCCTCCCCCATAAACCTGAATCAAATAAGCATCATTGATAATATTAAAAAAGTAACCCTGCCGGTTATAAACAGCGAAAAGGAAAGAATTTACACCCTCCGGTACGACGGAAAGACGGCGGCTTTATTTTCAATAGCCCCCTTTAATCTGGATATCATAAATAAAATATGGTCGATTCCGACCAGTGATTCATTCGGCTCTTTTTTTGCCGTCGGTTTTTTCGCCCCGAGAAAAAATCCCCAGGACGGTTATGTATTAACAGGGAATATTTTCCCGGACCAGGAAGCATGGCGCGATTCTGTTGACGTGAACAGGCCCTCATGGCTCTTCTCTCCCGGCCTGCCTTATTTCTCCGCCATTACCCAGAACGGCGAAATTGCCAACGAAAAGATCATACGCGTGCGGGATAACCCGGAGGAAATTTATTTTACGAGTTTCCTTGAAGAATCCCCGGAGGAATTGATATTCATCGGTTCGTCATACTACGCCGGCACCGAAAGGGAAAAAACCTTTCTCCTGAGCATGAGCGCCGACGGGGCTTCGACCAATTATTATTATACGGATTTTGTCAACGATATTGACGAAGACCAGTATGACCTGTGGAACGGCGGCGTCATTGTAAGCCGGGGGCCAGAAAAATACGGCCTTGGCATGACCCTCTTTGAGAGAGAGACAAACCTTGCCAAAATATATGTCGTAAACGTAGATAAAACCGGTTTTAACGCGGTGCAGCATAGCAAGTTATGGGAATCGCCTCCCCCGGACGACATTTCATTTATTGACATGATTTATGATTCCGCCCACAATATGTATGTTATCTTAGGCCGCAAATGGGAAGCCGGTACGGAAATTGAAACCGGTTCGGTTATCTTCTTTATCGACGCCGTTACCGGAAACGCAAAATTTAGCCCGATAAGTCAAAACAGATTTTTCTTAAATAAAATTCTCAAAGTTGGCGGGGATTATTATGTGGGCGGATCCTATGACAGCGATTCGGGCGCTTTTGAGGGAATTTTGCATAAGATTCTTCCCGGCGCCGGACAATTTGACTGGTCTGCCCCGGTGCGGTTTTTTTCGGATGACAAGAACGGCAGTTTGTCCATAAAAAACTTGCTGGAAGACGACAAGGGAAACCTTATTCTGGCCGGCTTAACCAACGCAAAACCCGACGGATGGAGCTATTTGCCCTGGTTGTGCGCCTTTAATCCCGGGCGGAAGGAAATAATCTGGCAAAACGTTTACCGGGAAATCCCTTATAACCAAGACGAATCCCTTAATAATTATGAAATTTATTCGGTTTATCCAAACGGGATAGGGAGCTATTTGATTGAGATTTATAACGGGTATTCGGGCCACAGCTTTTTATTAAGCACGGATATGACAGGCAAAATGAGCAACAAGGAACTGCCCCCGGTTCCCAGAAATCTGAACTATTACCCTTCTGTGCTTTCCTATCCTATATTGGGGTCCAAGGCGAAAAAAAACCCGCAATGAGCTAAACCAGGCCCGCATTACGCGGGCAGACAGAAAAAGTATGCCCCCAAAAAGGAACAATGGCTGGATGAGCATTGCCATTTTTCCGTTTTGGGTTTATGGTGGTATAAACAAATCCTATGGCTAACCAAAAGTTATCGGTTAAACAGAAACTTGGTTTCGGCATTTTTGACCTGGGGGGTAATATGTTTTTTACCCTCATGGGCTTCTGGTGCCTTAAATACCTCACCGATATTGTGGGGCTCGCCGCGGCCCTGGCGGGGACGGCGGTGATGGCGGGGAAGTTCTGGGACGCGGTTACCGACCCGGTAATGGGGTATATTTCCGACCGGACCCGGTCCCGGTGGGGCCGCCGCCGGCCCTACCTTCTTTTCGGCGCCCTGCCGATGATGCTGACCATGGGGCTTTTTTTTACCGCCCCGGAGATCGGAAACCCCCTCGCCCTTACCCTTTGGGCGGTCCTCACCCTGATGCTCCTCAATACCGCCTCCACGGTAATTAATATCCCCTATTCGTCCCTTACCCCGGAATTAACCGACGATTACCATGAGCGGACAAGCCTTAACGGGTACCGTTTCGGCTGCGCCGTTTTCGGCACCATTGCCGGAGCCGCGGCGGTGCAGCCCCTGGTGGCGGCCTTTGCGAATCCCCTTGCGCCGGATCCCCTGCTGGACAAAAGGGGTTTCTCCATGATGGGCCTTATCCTGGGGGCGCTTATGATGGCCGTTACCCTCCTTACCTTCCTGGGAACCCGGGAAAAAAAACACGCCCCCGAGGATTTCCCCCGGGAGAAATTTTTTTCCACCTATAAGGCGGTGTTTACCAACCGCCCCTATATTATCCTGCTTATCACCTATGCCCTGCACCTGATGGGGATTACCTTCCTCCAAAGCATCCTGGTCTACTATACCGAATATATCTACCACCGGGAGGATCTAACCACCCCGGCAATGATCCTGCTCCTGGTAACCGCCATGGTTTTTATCCCCGTTTCGGTGCTGGTGTCAAAAAAAATAGGAAAAAAACAGACCTACCAGATCTGTTTTGCCGTGATAGCCAGCGCCGGGATGATCATCTTTTTCCTGGGCCATGTGCTGGGGCCGAATTTTTTTCTGGGCCTTATGATTTACGCCGGCATCGGGGTGGGATTCAGCTATGTTTCCCCCTTTGCCATGGTCCCGGACGCCATTGATTTTGACGCTAAAAAAACCGGGGAGCGGAAGGAAGGGGCTTATTACGGGATGTGGACCTTTACCGCCAAGAGCGGCCAGGCTTTGGCGGTGTTTCTGTCCGGGCTTATCCTGGATTTGGGGCGCTATATCCCCGGGAAGGCGGATCAGCCCGGGGGGGCCCTCCTGGCCATCAGGCTCATCATCGGCCCTCTGCCGGCGCTTATCCTTATCGCGGCCCTGATCCTCATCCGGTTTTATCCGCTGGATGAACAAAGCTATAAAAAAATCATGGGCCAGGAAAAATAACCAATCCAAGGAGGCCTTGGGAAGGAAAAATCATCATGCCCGGGGGGTGTTTTAACCGATAAGATAGGGGATACTTTATTATAGAAGCCTATGAAGAAAGAACATCTTTTGGTCCTTTTTTATATTCTCATCCTCCTTTCGGGCGGGCTTTATGCAGTGGGAGAACAGGTACTGTCTATCGGCGGGGTTTCCACCTGGCAGGCCGCGGAAACCCGGAGGGGGATAATCGAAATAGGGGCGGTGCGTCCCTATCCGGTCCTGGCCCTTTCCTCGGCCCGCTCCGAAGAAGCCTTTGCCCCGGCGGATTCCCCGGACATGGCCCTTTCCTTTGATGAGGGGAAGGCTGAATTTTTTTCCGATCAGACCGGGCGTTACCGGGTATTGGTAGCCGAGGCCGCCCTGACGGCGGGGACCCTCACCGCGGCGGACCGGACCCTGGCCCGGGCCGGCGCGGGAGCCGCCCTGTTCGCCAAGGGCTTCGAGAAGGAGCCCGGGCCCCAGGGGTTCGGCACGCCGGGGCCTGTTACCCTCCTCCCCGGAAAGGATGCCCTCCTCGCTCCAGGGCGGATTATCCAGGATTTCAGCATTGAATTTTGGCTTTATCCCATGAATATGGAAAACGGGGAGGAGATCCTTTCCTGGACCGCGGTCAAGAACGACGGCGGCGGGGATTATGCCTTCCAGAGCATCCAGTGCGTCGCTTCCAGGAACCGGTTCCAATGGACCTTTCGGGATTTTTTTTCCGTCCCCGGCGATCAGGGCCGGACCCTTATCACCCTGAATTCCTTTTCCCCCCTCACCCCCCGGATTTGGAGCCACCACCTTATCCGTTTCAATTCCGCTACCGGGATTTTGGAATACCTGGTAAACGGCCGCCTTGAAGGGGTAAGTTACGCCACCCCCTCGGGCAGGGAGGAGGCTGAAGTATATACCCCCATGGCCGGCACAGAGGGCAGCCTTATCCTGGGGGGCCGTTTTACCGGATTATTGGACGAGCTGCGGATCTACGGTTCTTTTCTTGAAGATACGGTTCTTGCCAAATACCCCTCCCAGGGGGGCTGGATGGAAACCCGGTTCATCGACCTGGGGGAAGGGGAAAACATCGTCCTTAAGGTGGACGCCTCCGGGGGCAGGGTTTCCCCGGGCGGCGTTTTGAACGAATACCGGGCGGGGGGCCCTTTCCGTTTTTCCGATGAATCGGCCCTGCAATTTTTTATCAGGACCGCGGATTCCCTCTACCGGCAGCCCGGGGAATGGCAGCCCTTTCTTCCGGGCAGCGAAATTTCCGGGGGCCTCCGGGGCCGTTTTGTGCAGCTTGCCGCCCTTTTTTACCCCAGCGGGGACGGGGAAATCACCCCCTATCTGGAAGAACTGCGGGTTCTCTACCAGCCCGATCCTCCGCCCCTCCCCCCCATGCAAATTACCGCCATTCCCCGGGACGGCGGAGTTGACCTTTCCTGGAAAGCAAGCCATGATGCAGATTTAACGGGATATTTGGTGTATTACGGCCTTAAGGAAGGCAATTACCTGGGAGATCATGCCCTTCTGGGGGTATCGCCCATTGACGCGGGGAAACGCACCTCGATCCGCATCGACGGGCTCCGTAACGGCACCCTCTACTATTTTGCGGTAGCCGGCTATGACCGGGTAGATCCCTACCGGCCGGGAATGTTTTCCCGGGAAGTTACCGCCCGTCCCTTAAGGATGCTTGAATGAATAATCTTGCGCTTCAAGATTCTTTGGAGGCTCTGCTCGACGCCATTGACGCGGAGCCCAACCGGGCGGAATTGCATGTTCAAGCCGGAAATATCCAAAAAAAATTGGGGAATCTTAAAGCGGCTTCCATGGCCTATGCCCGGGCCATTGAGTTGGATCAGCATAATAGGGAGGCCTATAATAATTTAGGCATTGTTTTTTATGACATGGGAGAAAAAAACCGGGCTTTAAATATTCTCCGGCAAGCCGCAAACCTGTGGGCAGAGGATCCGCTTATCCAGTTTAATTACGGGATTGCCCAGGAAACAGCGGGCCGCTTTGAAGAAGCCGCCGCCGCTTACCGGATTGCCCTGGAAAAAAGGCCCGGCTGGAGGGCGGCCCTCAACAACCTGGGGGCGCTGCTAAACAAAACAGGCCATCCCGAAAAGGCCCCGGAGGCTTTTCAGGCCGCTCCCGGAGAAGCCGCGGGGATGATTCCGGCAGAGGAGGATGCCCCAGAAGAGGTCCCGGCGGAAGCAGCCCCCGGGGATGCCCTGGCGGAAGAGGCTGACCCGCGGCGGGTTCTCCCGGAAGGGGCCGAATCCTCCGGCGCTGCCGGGACGGGGGGCATCTCCCGCCCGGACCTTATCGGGCTGATGTGCTATTTGCGGGAGCTTGCCGACGGGCTTACGGGAACGCTCCGGGAAAACTTTATCCATAGCGATGTCCGGCTTGGTTTGGAATATATCATTGATGCCCTGGAAGGCCGCAGGGGGCTTTTCCGGGAAATTCGGGACCAGCATTCCCCGAAGGCATTCCCGGCGGAGCCGGAAACCGGGGAACCAAGGCTCAAAGACGTGGCGGATACCTTGAAGTTCCTGAAGGGATTAGCGTCATCCCTGCCGGACGGGGATCTCGGCATCGCCATTAACCGGAAGGTGGACAAGGTTATCCGGGAAATACAGGAACCGGCGGAAAAAGGAAGTTCCCATG
>JAITRD010000004.1 GCA_031288575.1 Treponema sp.
AAGCCCCCGGATGAGGCTTTCCCCGAAAAAATCCGTGGAAAGCCTCCCCAAAAAACGGACCGGAACCCCAAGCCTGCCGATGGCAATAGCGGTATTATAGGGGCTGCCCCCTATACAGGGAAGAAAGCCCCCTCCGTTTTTAAAGGGAACCATATCAATAAGGGCCTCGCCGCAACAGAGGATCATAACCTTTGCCTCCAGATAAGCCTGTTATGGCCCTAGTATACAGAACGGGGGAAGAATAGGCAATAAAAATCCGCGGCGCTTTGCCCTTTAAGAAGGGCAAAGCAAATCCGGATGTTCTGTCTAAAATTTGAAACTTCCTTTTTAGGCTTGTTGATTCCCTAATAATCAAATACTATAAAACAGAGGCTTTCCCAAAACTTCAGTTTTTGGGAAAGCGACCTTATAATTCTGCAGTTTTGCAAGGCTAAAAGCCTGAAAAACTGCAAGAGCCTGTCCCAAAACCATGCAACCGAAGGTTGCACGCTTTAGCGCATAGTCAATTAGTTTTGGGACAGGCTCAACAGGCTCAATAATTGTTAATTCACAGAGGAGGGTAGCCATGATAGGAAAAATGAAGGTTGCGGTTATGACGGGGATCGGTAAGATGGAGTTTATTGAGCGGGAGATTCCCCAGCCGAAGCCCCATGAGGTCCTCGTTAAATTGGAATATGTGGGGGTTTGCGGTTCGGATTTACATTACTATGAAAACGGCCGGATCGGTGGTTTTGTGGTAAAACCTCCCTTTGTGCTGGGCCATGAACCGGGGGGAATAGTTGAGGAGGTCGGCTCCGCGGTCACCCGTCTTAAAAAGGGGGATAAGGTAGCCCTGGAACCGGGTAAAACCTGCGGGCATTGCGAATTCTGCCGCAGCGGCCGGTATAATCTTTGTCCGGAGGTTGTTTTTTTTGCTACCCCTCCGGTGGACGGGGTTTTTCAGGAATATGTTGCCCATGAGGCTGATCTTTGTTTCAAATTGCCGGAAAACGTGAGTACCCTGGAGGGGGCACTGATTGAGCCCCTGGCGGTGGGATTCCACGCGGCCCTCACCGGCGAAGGGCGGATCGGCCAGGCCGCGGCGGTTACCGGCTCCGGGTGTATCGGCCTTGTATCCATGCTGGCCTTAAAAGCCCTGGGAGTCTCCCGGGTCTATATGACCGATGTGGTGGACAAACGCCTGGAAAAAGCCAAGTCCCTGGGGGCCGACGGGGTCATCAACGCGGCGGCGGCGGATCCCCTCAAGGTTCTGGGAGAATTGACCGGAGGGAAGGGTCTTGATTTGGTGATAGAAACCACCGGGACCGAAACCGCCGCGGCCCAGGGCATCGGCGCCCTCAAAAAAGGGGGAACCCTTGTTTTTGTCGGGTACAGCAAAACCGGGATGATGAACCTTCCCATGGGGCTTGCCCTGGATAAGGAACTGACCATGAAAACCATTTTTCGCTACCGCCATATTTATCCCCTGGCTATTGACGCCGTTTTCCGGGGCAAGGTGGATATCAAAAATATTGTTACCAATATCTTTGATTTCGATGACATTCAAAACGCCATGGATCAGAGTGTTCACAATAAGGCCGAGATTGTAAAATCGGTTATTAAAATCTGAATATTAAACCCAAAGCCTGAAGGGGCCGGGCTCCTGCCGGGTCCGGCTCCATCCTTTTTGTTTTATATCCCTTGCGGTTTTTCCTATACAGGCGTATAGTATTTCTATGGATTTGGGAGAAAAGATAAGCCTCCTTGCGGGGGCGGCAAAGTATGATGCGTCCTGCGCGTCCTCGGGCAGCGGCATTTCCGCCGGGAACGGCCGGGGAGGGGAGGGGAGCTTCGGTTTTTCCTTGCCCGCCGGGGTGTGCCATAGCTGGACCGAAGATGGCCGCTGCGTCAGCCTTCTCAAGGTGCTTTATTCTAATGTATGCCGTTTCGATTGCGCCTACTGTGTAAACCGGGCATCGGCGGATACGAAACGCAGCTCCTTTACCGTGGATGAGCTGGTGGAGCTAACCGTCGAATTTTACCGGCGGAACTATATTGAGGGGCTTTTCCTCTCTTCGGGGATCTTTGCGGACCCCGACACGGTTATGGAAAAGCTCATTGCGACCGCCCGGAAGCTGCGGACCGAAAGGGGTTATGGCGGTTATATTCACCTTAAAATCATCCCCGGTTCCGGGGAAAAGCTCATCCGGGAGGCGGGGCTTTGGGCGGACAGGCTTAGCGCGAATATTGAGCTTCCCACGGAAAAGAGCCTGCACAGGCTGGCCCCCCAGAAGTCGGGGAAGGTGATCTTCAGCGCCATGGAGGAGGTTTCCGAAACGGGCAGGGAGAACGAGGAGGACAGGCGGCGCATCAAATCGGCCCCGGTTTTTGCCCCCGCGGGGCAGAGCACCCAGCTTATTGTGGGGGCTTCCGGGGAGGATGACCGGCAGATCATCTCCCTTTCTTCTTCCCTGTACCGTAAATTTGCCCTCCGGCGGGTGTATTATTCGGCTTTTACGCCGGTTGGCCTTCCCGGTTTGGGGGGCATTCCGGATTCCCGGCTTCCGGACATTCCCGGCCCGCCTCTCCTTCGGGAACACCGGCTTTACCAGGCGGATTGGCTCCTCCGGTTTTACCATTTTTCCGCCCATGAAATTTTAGATGACGCCAGCCCCTTCCTGGACCCCCATTTGGATCCCAAAACCGCCTGGGCCATTAAGCACCCGGATTTTTTTCCCGTTGAAATAAACCGCGCCTCCTATGAGGAACTCCTCCGGGTTCCCGGCGTCGGGGCAAAAACCGCCCGGCGGGTCCTTGAGGCGCGGCGTTCCCGGACACTGTCCTTTGACGGGCTCCGCCGCCTTGGGGCGGTGGTAAAACGGGCCCGTTATTTTATCACCCTTTCGGGGGCCTTTCCGGACCGGGACAGCCAAAAAATAGCGGAAGACCCCGGCAGGATCCGCCGCGTTCTCTCGGACAGGGACGGCGCGGGCCTGCAATTGCCCCTTTTTGAATTTTAGGGGCCGGTTAAATGACTGAACAGGCCTATGACGGTTCCCTCGAAGGGCTTTACGGGATCCTGGAGGCGGTTTTCCGGGGCGGCCCCCTTCCGGATCGGATCCGCCGCCATCCGGCCCCGGCGGGGCGACATTCCGGGGCCTGCCGGGGGGGAACTTTTCCTGCCCCTCCGTCTCAGCCGGAGCTTTTTGAGGAGCTTTCGGCCCCTGTCCCGGCTGTCCCCCTCCCGCGGCTTTCCGGTTTTTCCCCTGCCCCGGAACCGGGCGCGGAAGGGGAGCTTCCCCGCCTACTTTTTGAGGTTTCCGCCGACGCCTCGGGGGCTTTTATTCACGCCTGGATGAGCGAGTACCCCATTGAAGGGGAAATTATCCGTTTCGGCTGGCGGGTTCTTTCCGCGGCCCGGGACGCCGGGGCGGGGAAACCCCTGGGCATCTTTTCGGCGGCGGCCCGGGACGTTGCGGGCCGGATAAGCGCCGATCTGGGGGACCGCGGAACCGAGACCGTCCTCAAAGCGGCCTATAAGGTCAGCCGGGAGACCCACCGCCTCCTGGGGTTTCTCCGGTTTAGCCGGGATAAGCGGGGCCGCTACCTTGCCCGCTGCGCCCCGGATCATTTTACCCTGCCTAACCTGGCCTCCCACTTTACCCGGCGTTTCGGCCCTGAGGCCTGGGCCGTTATCGACGAAAAGCGGGGCCTGACCTTGCTGCGGATGCCGGGGAAGGCGCCCCTCATCCTTCCCGCGGAAACCCGGTCCCTCCCGGACGCCCCGGATTTCCCCCCGGACGCCGGGCTTCAACAGCCGGATTCCCTTTCCCCGCCGGATCCTTGGGAAAAGCTCTGGCGGAATTACCACCGGTCCATAAACAACGGGGACAGAAAAAATCCCGCGCTACAGCGCCAGTTCATGCCTGTCCGGTACTGGAAGTACCTTCCGGAAATGAACCCCGGGGAGGGTCCCTAAAGTTGGCCCGCCTGAATTGCGGCTCAAGTTTAGATCCGGTCCCAGATATAATGCGCGGGATTTTTGCCGGGAGGATTTTTTTAATGTAACCATAAAAAGCAGAGCGCCCTTTTATTAACAGCCCTCCCTTGTTAAGGGGGGAGCCCTGTTTTACAATATTGAAAAATTCGGCGAGCTCTCCGGGAGGCGTAACATGGGGTGCATTTACAGGGGCAGGTTTTTATTCATCCTGGCCGCGTTTCTTCTGGCCCTTCCGGTCCCGGGGAGGGCCGCGGAGGTAAACCTTGGGGGGGAAAATCCCCTGTCCCTGGAACGGGCGGTGGAATTGGCCCTGAACCAAAGTTTCAGCCTGCGCCAGAGTTATATCGATCTGGGTACGGCGGAATATGCGGCGGCCCATCTTTGGTCGGAGATTTTTCCGGGAATCAGCGCCGGCCTCGGTCTGAGTTACGGAACCGGCCTCCTTACCGGCGACGGTTTCCGGCTAAACGGGACCGGGGCGGGGTATTCCCTGTCTGCGGGCATAAACCTTTCCCTGAACGCCGGGCTCCCCTACCGGATGAAATCCCTTGAACTGGCCCGGCAAATCCGGCTTTTAAGTTATGAGGATGCCCGGCGGCAGTTGGAAATCCAGGTTGCCAAAAGCTTTTATAACCTCATCGCGGAAAAGAAAAACCTGGACTATTTGAGGGAACTCCTTGCGTTGGCGGAAAAGCAGCGCGAAAAGGATCGGATAGCCTTTGAAAACGGTTTTTTGGGGGAATTGGGTTACCAGCGGAGCCGCCTGAGTACGGAAACCGCGAAACTCAGCCTTATCCGGGCCGAAGCGGCCTATGCTGCCCGTTTGCGGGAATTCCTGGCGGCCCTGGGCCTGGAGGAAGCGGCGGAACCCGAGGGGCTTATCGAAATTACCCGTATTGACGCGGACCCGGAAAGCCTTATCCGGGAATACCTCCCCAAACGCCCGGATATCCAGAGGCAGCGGCAGACTATAACGGGCCTTGAATATACCCAAAAGCAGGGCCTCCTCTCTTCCCGCGCTCCCTCTTTAAGCCTTTCCGCCCAGTGGCGGGGTTCCCCCGGCTCAGGGGGGATATCCGGCGAATTTTCCGATAATATAAGTGGGAGCATCAGCCTGAGTATCCCCGTTGATCCCTGGATTCCCGGAACAAAGAACGATCAGTCGATCCGTTCCGCCGGAGCGGAACTGGAAAAGGCCCGGCTGGAATTAAAAAACCTTGAAATCCGGACGGCGAATGAAATCCGTTCCCTGGCGGCGAATCTCAAAAATTCCTGGGAAAGTATCGAAGCATCCCGGTTCCGCCTGGAACTTGCCGAACGGACCTACGAGTTAACCGAGGGGGGCTTTCAGCAGGGCGCCGTGGAATTTCTTACCCTGGAGGATGCCCGGAACAGTATGACCGAGGCCCGGCAGCAGCTTTTGAACGAGGAATTAGCTTATCAGACCATGACCCTGGATCTGGCCGCCGCCCTGAATATTGATTGGAAAGAAATCGGGAGGAGCATACCGTGAAAAAATCTAAAGCCTGGGGAGTGGCAACAGGGGTTATTTGTTGTTTCATCCTTATTTTTGCCGGGCTTATTGTCCGTTCATATACCCAAAAACAGGGGCCTGGTCCGGCAATGGCCGGGGCGGCCCCCAGGACCGGGCAGGCTCCCCCGGCGGGCCCGGTCATTGCGGGGGTTCAGGGGGCCTCCGGCGGCGCCCCGCGGACCGCTACGGCGGTGCGGGTAACGGAGGTTGTCCTGGGGACCATCGAAAACAGCGTGGTGATCAACGGGGATGTGCTTGCCCGGACCCAGGTGTCTATCTATCCCTCGGTAGCGGGAAAACTTACCGAAGCCCGGCTGAGTGTAGGGGATACGGTCCGCCGGGGGGATATTGTCGCCATGGTGGATCCCTCCCGGCCGGGGGAGGTCTATTCCCAAAGCCCGGTGATTTCTACCATAGGGGGGACGGTTCTTCAGGCCCCGGTTTATCCCGGGGATACCCTTTCGGTTCAGACCCCGGTTTATGTTGTGGGGGATCTTTCATCTTTGGCGATAGAAACCTTTGTGCCGGAGCGGTTTTCCACCTCAGTCCGGCGGGGACTTTCCGCCCAGGCCCGCCTCGAAGCATTGCCCGGGGAGGTTTTTAACGCGGTGGTGGATGAGGTAAGCCCCGTCCTGGACCCGGCCAGCCGTACCCTGCGGATCCGCCTCCGTTTTTCCGGCCCCCGGGACAGCAGGATTAAGGCGGGGATGTTTGCCACCCTCAGCCTGGTGACCAACAGCCGCCGGGATGTGCCGGTTATTCCCCGGGGTGCGGTGATCAATACCTATGGGTCCTGGATTGTTTTTACCGTAAACGATCGGAATTTGGCGGTACGCCGGGAAATCAAGCTGGGGCTGGAAAATGAGGATTTTCTCGAAGTGGCGGAAGGCCTTGAACCCGGAGATCGGGTGGTAAGCGCCGGCCAAAATTTTCTTAGCGACGGCGATCCGGTCCGTATTGTGGAATAGGAGACAGGGGTGAATATAGCGGCTTATGCGGTTAAACGGCCGGTTACGATTGTGGTGCTTTACGCCCTGGCCCTGGGAATTGCCGCCACCATGGTTCCCAACCTGGCGGTAGATCTCTATCCCTCCACCACGAGGCCGGTGCTTTCGGTGTACACCCGCTTTCCCGGGGCCGGGCCGGCGGATGTGGAACGGAATGTGACGGAACGCCTGGAGCGTTCCCTTTCCGCTTCCCGGGGGCTTACCAATATGGTCAGTAACTCTTCCTTTGAGTCAAGCAACATCAACCTGGAATTCTCCTACGGAACCGATATGGATAAGGCCATGAACGATGCCCAAACCCTGGTGAACCGGCTGGCTAATTCCCTCCCCGACGGCGCGGAGACCCCCACGGTCCGGCGTTTTGATATGTCCGCCATGCCTATCATGCGCCTTGTGGTCCGGGGCAACTACCCTCCGGACCAGCTCCGGATCTTTGCGGAAGATGAGATTCAGGCGGCGATAGAACGGATCGAGGGGGTTGCCGCCGCGGAAGTAACCGGGGGAACTACCCAGATCATCAAGGTCGCGGTGGCCTTGAACCGGCTGGCGGCCTTTAATTTGACCCTAAGCGATGTTTCCGCGGCCCTGCGGGGGCAGAGCATCCTCTCCTCCGGGGGAAACCTCCGCAGGGGAAGCCGGGAATACCAGATCATGACCGAGGAACAACTGGTCAGCATAGAGCAGATAAAACGGCTGGTCGTTAAAACGGTTAATCTTACCGGTTCCGGCCAGGCAAACCGTTCCCAGGTGGTCCGCCTTGAGGATATTGCCGATGTAACTTTAGCCTATAACGACAATGCCGCCCGGGTATATGTGAACGGCCAGAGCGGGGTGTATATCCAGGTTACCAGCGAAAGCGACAGCAACCAGGTCCAGGTATCCGACCGGGTGCAGACCGCCCTGGAGGAGATCAACCTTTCCCTGCCCCGGGGCATCACCCTGGAGGTTTTATCCGACAATACCACCATGATCCGGGCCACCATGAATCAGGTCTATAACAACGCTTTTCAGGGGGCGGCCCTGGCCATGATCATATTGTTCTTCTTTTTGCGGAATATTAAAGGAACGGTGATTATCGGTCTTTCCATCCCCATTTCGATACTCCTTACCATTATGTTTATGGCCGTTTTTGGATTTACCCTAAACCTCCTTACTATGACCGGCCTTATTATGGGCCTGGGAATGACCGTGGACGGTTCGATTGTGATCCTGGAAAATGTCCATACCTACCGGGAACGGGGGGCGAAACCGGATATTGCCGCCATCCTGGGATCGCGGGAAATGCTCCGGGCGATTATCGCTTCATCAACCACGACAATTTTCGTGTTTATCCCCCTTATCATCTACAAAAACGATCTCCGGGAGATGGGCCAGCTCTTTAGCGATCTGATTTTTACGGTGGTGATTTCCCTTATCTGTTCCCTGGCGGTGGCGGTTACCCTGGTTCCCAGCCTCTGCGGTTCCATCCTGAAACTCGATACCCGGAAACAGCGGCCCCTTAAAATCCCCCTGCTCCGGTTTATTGATAACGGGATGGAAAATTTTTTTAAGGCCATGGAAAACGGCTACCGGAAGGCCCTGGATTATTGCCTTTCCCACCGGCTGCTCGTTTTGCTCCTGGTATTGCTGCTCCTGGCTTTTTCCCTTTTGCAGTTCGGCGGGCTTGGCATGAATCTGTATATCCGTACCAGGATTGATGATAATGTGAATATCAATGTTGCCCTGCCCCAGGGAACGGCCATCGGCCGTACCGAGGAGATCCTTTTTGATTTGGAGGAACTCATTAAAAAGGAGATTGCGGGATACCGGAATATTATCCTAACCGCCCGGCGCAGCGGTACCAACCAGGGGTCCATCCAGATCACCCTGCCCGAACCGGCCCTGCAGATCGATACCCCCGAGGATATTATCAGAAAACTGACCCCCTTTGTGAACGGGATCCCCGGCGCCCAGGTGAGTTTCCGGGCGGGCCGGGCCATGGGGAATTCCCAGGCGGTGGAATTGGCTATAAGCTCCCGGAATTATGACGCCATCATGGAAACCGCCGACGATATCCTGCTGATTATAGCCCGTTATCTCCCGGAAATTGAGAATCCGGTGATTAATATCAGCGAAGGGGCGCCGCAACTGAACATAGAACTTGACCGGGACCGGGCCGCGGCCCTGGGGATATCCCTCTCGGCGATTGCCCAGGAGATCCGTACCGCCATGGACGGTTCTACCGCCACTACCATGAGCCAGGGGGACCGCCTCCTGAACGTGAATGTGACGCTCCGGGATGAAGACCGGGTGGGGATGCCGAATTTAGACGCTGTCTTTGTGACGAGCCGGAACGGGAACCGGATTTCCCTCTCCAATTTTGCCCGGATCGCCGAAGGCCGGGCCCCCTCGTCTATACGCCGGGAAAAACAGGAACGGGTCATCCGGATTACCGGGGATTTGCCCCCGGGAATAGCCGCTACCCAGATGCAGCAGCGTTTGGAACAGACCGTGCGGGAACATCTGGTGGACCGGGAAGGGGTTTCCGTCCGCTATTTGGGGGAGGCCCAGGAAATAGCCTCCTATTACGGGCGTTTTGTTTTTATCATCGCCGCGGCGGTGTTCCTGGTGTTTGGGCTTATGGCAAGCCAGTTTGAATCCTTTGTGGATCCCCTGATCATCTTTTTCTCCATTCCCCTGCTTTTTATCGGCGTTATCTGGATCTATAAATTTACCGGCGAGGCTATGTCCATGTTCTCCGCGGTAGGGATCGTTGCCCTGGTGGGGGTGGTGGTAAATAACGGGATCGTCCTGGTGGACTATACCAATACCCTCCGGGCCCGGGGCCTTTTGGTTCGGGACGCCTGCCTTGAAGCCGGCCGCAACCGGCTGCGGCCTATCCTGATGACCAGCCTCACCACTATCCTGGGGATGCTGCCCATCGCCTTCTTCCCCGGCGAGGGGGCGGACACTATCCAGCCCATCGGCAAAACCTTTGTGGGGGGCTTGACGGTAAGTTCCCTTATGACCCTCTTTGTTATTCCGGTGATGTATTCGCTCTTGAATAGCCGCCATGACAGGAAGCTGAAAAAAGAGGGGGTTCCCGCATGAGGGAAAAAATACCCGCCGCCGTTATCGGCTTGGGCCGCATTGCCAGCCTTTTGGAAGATGACCCCTTCCGGGAAAAACCCTGCACCCATGCGGGGGCCATTGCCGCCCGCCCGGACTGTTTTATCGCCGCCGGGGCTGATCTTGCTGAAGAACGGCGCCGTTTGTTTGCCGAACGTTACCGCTGCCCGGTATATGCCGATGCCGCCGGCATGATCCGTTCCCATCACCCCCGGATTCTGGTTATCGCCACCTACCCGGACAGCCACGAGGGCTACTGCCGCCTTGCCGCCTCCCTGGGCGTCCCGGTGGTGATCTGCGAAAAACCCCTGGCGGATACCCTCAAGGCGGCCCGGAATATCGCCGGCTTCCACCGGAAAGGGCCGGTTAAGATCCTTACCAACCACGAGCGGCGCTATTCGGCGGATTATCTTAAGGCCAAGGAGCTTCTGGACCGGAAAATACTGGGGCCTTTATTGTCCGTCAGGGCCTGTCTCTACATGGGAAAAACCCGGCGTATTTTGGATGTGCTTTGGCATGACGGCACCCATCTTGTGGACGCCCTTATGTTTTTAACGGATTCCCGGATGCGGCATCAAAAGCGCTGGGGCGCAAAACTTACCGGCCGGGGGGGAACGGCTTTTCTGGCGGGGTATCTGGAAAGAAACGGGCCTCCGGCACTTGTCCCTGGTTTCAAAAACGCCGGCGCCCCGGAACCGGTTCCGCCGGCGCCAGGCCCGGCAGGGCCGCTTCCGCCAAAGGGGATCCCCTTCCTTATAGAGCTGGGGGCGGAGCGGGATCATCTGGTGTTTGAACTAGAATTTTCCTGCGTCCGGGGACGGCTCCGGATCGGCAACGGCATTTTTGAAGTTTGGGAAAGCGGCCCGAGCCCCTATGCGGAGGGATTTCGATCCCTTAAAAAAACTGACGAGACCTTTAACGGCCCCACCGGCTATTTTGCGGCTATGGTGGCGGATGCCGTGGCCTGCCTGCGGGATCAAGACCGGCAGCCCCGTTCTTCCGCGGCGGAGGGCCTGCGGGTTACGGAGTATCTCAATAGCGTTAAACCCTGGGGCCAAAGGTTCGTGGTATAGATGCCCATGCCTCCTGCTGGGCAAAAGCAAAGAATCCAATTCCCAACAGAAAACCCGCAAACAAAACCGCTTTCTTCATAACAAAACTTATTGCCCGGGGGGACTTGGCTTCCGGGCCTCGACCTCCTGTCTCGGCCCTCCAGCCCGCCTTCGGACGCTGCCGCGCACATCCATGTGCGCTTATCCTCCCGATGGTCGGCGCGTCCTCCGATTCAAGTCCCCCATTCTTTGTGTATGAGGCTCTTATTGCCCGGGGGGGGACTTGAACCCCCAAGCCCTTGCGAGCACTAGTACCTGAAACTAGCGTGTCTGCCAATTTCACCACCCGGGCGATTAAAAGCATTATACCCTTTAAAGGGGCAAAAGGTCAATTGTATCTGAGCCCTTCTTTCGGGCAAATATAAAAAACTGAGGCTGTTCCACCGAACCGAAGGTTCGCGCTAACCGAGTTTTGGAACAAGCCAACTATCCCTTCATTATCAGGATACCGCGGTTTCCAGGGCCACTTCCATCATCTGGGTAAAACTGATTTGCCGTTCCTCGGCGGTGGTTGCCTCATGGCTGACAAGGCTGTCCGAGATGGTCAGAATGGTCAAGGCCTCCCGGTCATATTTAGCGGCCAGGGTATAAAGCTCGGCGGTTTCCATTTCCACCGCCAGGGCCCCGAATTTAGCCCAAAGCTTCCATTCCTCCGGATCTTCGGTATAAAACATATCGGAACACACCACATTTCCCACCTGGGGCAGCCAGCCCTTGGCAAGGGCCGTATCATAGGCGGTTTTGAGGAGGTTAAAGGACGCGGTGGGGGCGAAATTTCTGCCGCCGAAACGGATACTATTGACCCCCGAATCGGTGGAAGCCGACATGGCGATCACCAGATCCCGAATTTTTATGTTTTCCCTGATAGAACCGGCGGTTCCCACCCGGATAGCCCGTTTTACCCCGTAATCCCTGAATAACTCATTCGCGTAAATAGAAATAGAGGGGATTCCCATTCCCGTTCCCTGGACAGAAACCTTTTTGCCCCGGTAGGCGCCGGTATACCCGAAGATATTCCGTACCGCTGTGTATTGAACCGCCCCGGCAAGGAAATTTTCCGCGATAAATTTGGCCCGCAAAGGGTCTCCGGGCAGCAGAACCGCCTCGGCAATTTCTCCGGGTCTTGCCGCAATATGGATAGACATAACCGCTCCTTTCCTTAACGCTATTATCGAAGAAAGTCAAAATTTTCTCAATAGAGCTTGTTCCATCGAACCGAAGGTTCGCACTAACCGAGTAGGGAAAAACGCCCGTCCTTACCGGTTCCGTTTTGAAGGCTCCCCCGCGGAAACCCCTCCCATGGTAAACCATGCAATCAGCATACAGATCCCGCCGAAGATGAAAATACCCGGGTAGCCCCCCAAATCGATCACCGCCCCGGTAATTGGCGGAGCGAGAATGGCGGCGCTTTGGCTAAAGGTGTAGTATAGGCCGGTATAGATGCCCATGTTTCCGTAATCGGCCATCTGCCAGAGCATCGGAAAGGAATTAACCACCACCCCAATCCAGACCGCGCCGTAGAGGAACATCAGGAGGAGAAAGAGTAAAAGCCGCGGGGAGGGCCCGAGTTTTTGGGATAAAAAGCCGCTCAGGGGGATAAAAAACAGAATGGCCCCAAGGAACATAAGGCTAAAACGGATAAAGTTGCGCCTGCCGAAGCGGTGGGCCCAGTATCCCGCAGGGATGGCCAAGATAACGCTGGAAATCCCCGCCGCCCCCTGGGCAAGGGCGGCGTTCCCCTCGGAAGCCCCCAGGGATTCAACCAGATAGAGCCCCAAAAAGGGTTTTGCCCCCTCATAAGCCATGAACCAGAAAAAAAGGGAAATCAAAATCCGGGCGACTCCGGAACCGGCGCGTTCCCCGGGGGAATTTTCCCGCCTGGAAAAAACCCTTTTGAGGAAAGTTAAAACCGGTTCGCCCTTTTCGGTTTTTTCCTCCCCCTCCGGAAGCCGCTCCTTGACAAAGATGAACAGGATGAGGGTGGCGAAGATAATGCAAACCGCGGCAATGAAAAAGGGCAGCCCGTCGCTGACATTCATAAGCCGGGCTAAAACCAGGGTGCTTACGATTAATCCTATGCCCCCCATCATATTGATTACCCCGTTCGCTTCGGACCGGTAATCTCCGGGTATGGAATCGGGCATCAGGGCTACCACCGGGCCTCGGACGGAAGTTTTGAAGATATTGAAGAAAAAAATGATGCCTATCAAGGCCGCCAGGGATACCACCGCCAGGGAGGGAATGAGCCTGAATAAAACCGCCGACAGGGGAAGCATGACTATAATAAAGGGCATGCGCCGGCCGATTCTTGTCCGGGTGCGGTCAGACCAAATGGCAATCAGGGGGATGAGGCAAAGCTGGAGGAGGTTATCCAGGGTCATGATTCCCCCCACCAGGGCATTTGAATCGATATAACGCCTTAAAAAAAGGGGGACATAGGTGTCATAGAGGGGATCCATGAGCCCCATCGTAAAAAAGCCGAACCCGATAAGAAAAGTAGTTCCTAAAAAAGGGCGAAACCCTTGTTTTTTTTCCTCTTTTCCTCCCATAATAGTAAAGCCCCCTATTGACGAAACCTGCTAATCCTGGTATCTTACCAAAACACCTTGTTGTATGGTGAGTGCCCTTGTAGCTCAGTCGGTAGAGCACATCCATGGTAAGGATGCGGTCAGCGGTTCGATTCCGCTCGAGGGCTTTATGCGCAAAGGGCATATTTGCCGACGTGTTCCAGTGTCCGAATAACCGCTTGGCCCTCAGGTGAATTCAAGCGGGATAAGGCGGAATAGTCAAGCCGGATGCCGCCTTGCGGTGTCTTTTTAACGTATTTGAAGGAGATGTCTATGGCGTCTAAAAAAGCGGTGGTGGAGCTTGTGGCTTTACAGTGCAGTGAATGTAAGCGGAAGAACTATACGACTAAAAAAAACCGGCGGAACACCCAGGAAAAGCTTGAGTTTAATAAATATTGTCCCTTTGACCGGAAACATACCCTGCATAAGGAAACAAAAATTAAATAGCGTTTTAGGCCAGTAGCTCTAATGGTAGAGCGTCGGTCTCCAAAACCGAATGTTGTGGGTTCGAGTCCTACCTGGCCTGGGTTAATTGCTGAAAAGGGGATAAGATGGGCAAAATCGTTGTGTTTGTAAAGGAATCCTACGCTGAGCTTCGAAAGGTTATATGGCCGAGCAAGGATGACGTTATCAGTTCCGTCAAGGTGGTTATTGTGTCCACGATTATTATCGCCGCGGTTTTAGGGCTGGTTGATGTGTTGCTGCTTCTGGGCGTGCAGACAGTATTTTAATTATATAAAGGAAAAACATGGCCACGGGCTGGTATGTCCTTCATACTTATTCGGGATACGAAAATAAAATAGAAAAAACGATACGCATGATGACCGATACGGGGGATCTTGATAAGGAGATCGTGCGGGATGTTAAGGTGCCTTCCGAAGAAGTGGTGGAAGTCCGGGATGGAAAAAAGCGGACCCAGACCAGAAAATTCCTTCCCGGATACATTTTGGTAGAGATGGATCTTCCGGATCTTGAGTGGAAGGCCGCTTGTTCGAAGATCAGAAAAATTCAGGGGGTTACGGGATTTGTAGGAACCCCGTCGGATAAAAAACCCCAGCCATTATCCGGGGATGAAGCCCGGGCTATCCTGCAAAAATCCGGGGAAATCAAGGGAGAGCGGCCGGTTCGGGCCCGCCAGACCTTTGTCGCCGGGGAGCAGGTTAAGATCGTTGACGGCCCCTTTGAGTCCTTTACCGGAACCATCGAGGACGTTAATCAGGAAAAAAATAAACTTAAAGTTATGGTCGGAATATTCGGCCGGAATACCCCCGTAGAAGTTGATCTTTTACAGGTGGAGAAACTGTAAGTAGGAGAGGGCCTATATACCCTCGTTAGCCCGGCAGCGGCCGGGCAGACTACGAAGGAGAAGATTATGGCAAAAAAGAAAGTTGCCGCGATGGTCAAGCTGCAATGCCCCGCGGGCAAGGCGACTCCGGCCCCCCCTGTAGGGCCGGCTCTTGGCCCCCATGGGGTCAGCGCCCCCCAATTTGTCCAGCAATTTAATGACCGGACAAAAACTATGGAACCGGGGCTTGTGATCCCGGTGGTTATTACCATCTATGCGGACAAGACCTTTTCTTTTATTCTGAAGACCCCCCCCGCGGCGGTTTTAATTAAAAAGGCAATTAGCCTTGAAAAGGGTTCGCCCGAGTCTCATAAAACCAAGGTGGGCAAGATTCCCAGGGCAAAGCTTGAGGAAATTGCGAAACTTAAGATGGCGGATCTTTCGGCGAATGACGTTGACGCCGCCATGAGGATTATTGCCGGTACAGCCCGGTCCATGGGTGTTGAGGTGGAAAAATGAGCCGCGGGAAAAAGTATCAGGAAAATCTTAAAAAATACGATAAAACCGTCTCCTATGATTTGCAATCCGCCCTGGAATTGGTAAAAACCATGGCATCCGCTAAATTTGACGAGACCGTGGATCTTTCGGTTAAGGTAAATCTTAAAAAAAGCCAGTCGGTCAGGGATACGGTGGTATTGCCCAATCAATTCAAAGGGGAAAAGCGGATTTTGGTTTTCTGCAAGGCCGAAAAAGAAAAGGAAGCCCAGGACGCTGGGGCTTCCTTTGTGGGCGCCGAGGACCTCATCGAAAAGATAAAAGGCGGCTGGCTTGATTTTGACGTAGCGGTGGCTACCCCGGATATGATGAAGGATGTGGGCAAACTCGGTATGGTCTTAGGCCGCCGGGGGCTTATGCCCAATCCGAAAACAGGAACCGTTACCTTTGACCTCAAAGGAGCCCTTGCGGAACTGAAAAAGGGCCGTATGGAATTCCGGGCGGATAAAACCGGGGTGGTCCATCTGGCGGTAGGCAAGGTTTCGATGGATAGCGAAAAGGTTGTTGAGAATGTCAAGGCGGTTGTTACCGAGATCAAACGGAAAAAACCCGCCGACGCCAAGGGAGAATTTATTCAGACCATTTCGGTGGCTTCGACCATGGGGCCCGGCATCTGGGTCTCGGCCAAAGAAGGGGAAGGGGTATAGGAAATGGCAATAGTCGCCAAAAAAATACAGGATTATAAGGTTTCTTCCATCAATGAGCTAAAGGAATTTTTCGCCAAGTCCTCGGATTTTATCTTTGCCGATTACCGGGGGCTTACGGTGGAGCAAATTACCAGCCTCAGGCAGCAGCTTCGGGCCAAGGAAGCTCAGCTTAAGGTGGTAAAGAATAATTTTGCCCGGATTGCCTTTGAACAGTTATCCGCCCCGGATGTATCAAATTACCTTGTCGGGCCCACCGCGGTGACTGTTTCCCCCAAGGATGCCAATGAGGTTGCCAAAATCCTCATTGATTTTGCCAAAGAAGCGCCGGCTCTTCAGGTAAAAGGCGCCTTGGTGGGGGATGCGATTTACAATACCCAGCAGGTCGAAACCTTTTCCAAACTTCCTTCCAAGAAGGATCTCATTTCCATGCTTTTATCGGTGATGAACGGGCCTGCCCGGAATCTCGCGGGGGCCCTTAACGATATTAACGCCCGGCTTGTCCGTACCATTAAAGCGGTGGGGGACAAAAAGGCCGAAGGCGCGGCGTAAGAACTAAGCCGTCAGGCTTCGGTGGAACCGCTGGTTCCAGGCTGCCGTTCCTGTCGGTTTAAATAAATGGACAATAGTCCGGTGGATTCGTATGAATCCGGTATTCAAGATTAATATTGAGGAGAAGATAATATGGCAGCCCTTACCACAGAACAAATTATTGAAGCGATTTCGTCCATGACGGTTCTGGAAGTTTCCGAACTGGTGAAAGCCATGGAAGAAAAATTCGGCGTTTCCGCCGCCGCTCCCGTAGCGATCGCCGCTGTTGGCGGCGCCGCCGGAGCCGCCCCCGCGGAGGCCGCGGAGGAACAGACGGAATTTAACGTTATTCTTAAGGCCTTTGATGATTCTAAGAAGATTGCGGTTATTAAAGAAGTCCGGGCGGTTACCGGCCTGGGGCTTAAGGAAGCAAAGGATCTTGTCGAGGGGGCTCCTAAGCCGCTCAAAGAAAATGTTTCCAAAGAAGAGGCCGCGAAAATCAAAGAACAGGTCACTGCCGCCGGCGGTACGGTTGATATTCAGTAACAACGTTCAAATACAGTTTATCTTTCTCGTAGCAGGAGCATGCCGGGAAGTTCCGACAGGAAAATGGTTGGGACTTTTCGGTTTGTCCGTGGAGGCTTCCGGTTTTTAACCGGGGGCCTTTTGTGGTTTTGTTAATCCGGTATGGGCCGGATTTTCTATTAATTTTAATCCTAAAGATGTTTTATCAAGGTAAAAATATATTTCCGGACAGCCGGACAGCGTTAATACCAGGGGGAAATGAATGGTAGCAGAAAAAACAATCACTAAACGAAAGTATATCGGCAAGGATATACAGGATGTGATGGATCTTCCGGATCTTATCGACATTCAGCTTTGTTCTTATGAACGTTTTCTGCAGCGGGAAAGGCTGCGGAATAAACAGCCCCCTGAATTGCAAGGGCTTGAAGAAGTCTTTAAAAGCACCTTCCCCATTGAAAGCCCCAACGGGGATATGGTTTTGGAATACGAATATTACACCCTGGATGAAGAAAATATCAAATTCACCGAGCAGGAATGTAAGCAAAAGGGGCTTACCTATGCGGTATCCCTCAAAGCCCGGGTAAACCTGATCTTCCAGCAGACCGGGGAGATTCGCCAAAAGGATATCTATATGGGCGATATCCCCATCATGAGCGAGCGGGGCACCTTTATCATAAACGGGGCGGAACGGGTGGTGGTTTCCCAGATTCACCGTTCCCCGGGGGTTATTTTTAGCCATGAAAAGGGGATATATTCCTCCCGGATTATTCCTTACCGGGGTTCCTGGCTTGAATTTGAAATCGATCAAAAACGGGAACTGATTTACGCAAAGATTGACCGGAAAAAGCGGATCCTGGGCACCATCTTTTTGCGGGCCCTGGGTTACGAGACCCGGGAAGATATTATCCACGCTTTTTATGAAACGGAAATTCTGGAAGTCCGGGATGATCGGGAAACCAGGGAAAGATTTTCCGGCAAGGTCCTCGCCGCCGCGGTCCGGGTAAAATCCGAGGAAGGGGAGGGGGATGACAAAAACGGGGAGGCCGGAGGATTAAAAAAGCTCTACCGGGCCGGCGAAAAGCTTCATCCCCATAATGTGGATGAGCTTCTTGCCCATAATGTCGCTTCCGTGGAGGTTATTTATTTTGAGGGGAAGGACTCCCTCAATTCTCCCATGCTGCTTAACTGTTTTGAAAGGGAAGAGATTAAGTTCGTTAAGGAAGATCCCAGCCGGGACGAGCCCTCTAAAGAGGATGCCCTTTCCGCGGTTTATTCAATACTTATGCCCGGAGAATCCATCACCGTGGATGCCGCCGAGAAGGACCTTTTGGGGATGTTCTTTACCGCCCGGCGCTACGATTTAGGTAAGGTGGGCCGGTACAAGCTCAATAAAAAATTCGATTTTAAGCCTCCCCTGGAGGACTTTACCCTGACTAAACAAGACATTATTGCCACCATGAAATTCCTTATCAAGGTCTATGTGGTGGATGAAAATATTGATGACATCGATCATCTGGGAAACCGGCGGGTGCGTTCCGTGGGGGAACTCATGGCCAACGCCATGAAAACCGCCTTTAGCCGGATGGAACGGATTGCCAAGGAGCGGATGAGCCTGAAGGAAACGGATACCATTAAACCCCAGGATCTTATTTCCATTAAACCCGTGGTGGCGGCAATCAAGGAATTTTTCGGTTCCAGCCAGCTCTCCCAGTTTATGGATCAGGTAAATCCCCTGGCGGAGCTGACCCACAAACGCCGGCTCAACGCCCTGGGCCCCGGCGGCCTTTCCCGGGACCGGGCGGGCTTTGAGGTCCGGGACGTTCATTATACCCATTACGGCAGGATGTGCCCCATCGAGACCCCGGAAGGCCCGAATATTGGCCTTATCGTTTCCCTGGCTAACTATACCCGGGTGAACGAATACGGTTTTTTGGAAACCCCCTACCGCAAGGTGACGAGGGGAGTGGCCACCCGGGAAATTGAATATCTTTCCGCCATGGATGAAGACCGGTATTATATAGCCCAGGCATCGGCAAAGCTGAAAAATGACGGCTCCTTTGCGGACGAGCAGGTTTCCTGCCGCCGCCAGGGGGATTATACCACCCGGGGCCCCGAAGATATTCAGTATATGGACGTTTCCCCCAAACAGATCATCTCCGTTTCCGCCTCCCTGATTCCCTTCCTGGAACACGACGATGCCAACCGGGCACTGATGGGTTCCAATATGCAGCGCCAGGCGGTGCCCCTGGTATTTCCCGAGGCTCCGAGGGTCGGTACCGGGATGGAGGGAAAATGCGCCTACGATTCGGGGGTTCTGGCTAAGGCCCGCCGGGACGGGACAGTGATTCGGGTCACTTCCCAGGAGATTGTCATTCAGCCTGGGGATGCCCTGGATACGGCCATTGCGGAAACTAACGAAGAGGGGCTGGATGTGTACCGCCTGGTGAAATACCAGCGGACCAATCAGGATACCTGCTGCAACCAGCGGCCCCTGGTAAAATTGGGGGAAAGGGTAAGCGCGGGTCAGGTTATCGCCGACGGGCCTGCCACCCGGAACGGGGAACTCGCCCTGGGCCGGAATATCCTGGTGGGCTTTATGCCCTGGAACGGCTATAACTACGAGGACTCCATCCTCATCTCCGAGCGGGTGGTCAAGGACGATATGTTCACTTCCATCCACATCAAGGAATTTATCACCGAAGTCCGGGAGACCAAACTGGGCCCGGAAAAGATAACCCGGGATATACCCAATACTTCTGAAAAGAGCCTGGATAATCTGGATGCCGAGGGGATCATCCGGGTGGGCGCCAAGGTCCGATCCGGGGATATCCTGGTAGGAAAGGTAACCCCCAAAAGCGAAACCGAAACCACCCCGGAATTCAAGCTCCTGAACTCCATATTCGGGGAAAAGGCCAAGGAAGTCCGGGATTCCTCCCTGCGGGTGCCCCACGGCATTGAGGGGACCATCATCGACATCCAGCGCTTAAAACGGACCGAGGGGGATGATCTTAACCCCGGGGTGGATGAGGTGGTAAAGGTGCTTATCGCCACCAAGCGGAAACTTCGGGAGGGGGATAAAATGGCGGGCCGCCACGGCAACAAAGGGGTTGTGGCCCGGATATTGCCGGAAGAGGATATGCCCTATATGGAAGACGGCACTCCCCTGGATATCTGCCTTACCCCCCTGGGGGTTCCTTCCCGGATGAACATCGGCCAGCTTCTGGAAACCGAACTGGGCTGGGCCGCCAGTACCCTGGACGAATGGTTCTCCGCTCCGGTATTTCAGTCCCCCTCCACGGAACAGATCGAGGAGAAACTGAAAGAAGCGGGGCTCCCGGTAACCAGTAAGACCATCCTCCGGGACGGCCGGACCGGGGAACCCTTTGTGAATCCCATTTTCTGCGGGGTTATTTATTTTCTCAAGCTCCACCACCTGGTGGATGATAAGATGCATGCCCGGTCTACGGGCCCCTATTCCTTGGTGACCCAGCAGCCCCTGGGAGGCAAGGCCCAATTCGGCGGCCAGCGCCTGGGGGAAATGGAAGTCTGGGCTTTGGAAGCCTACGGCGCCGCCAATACCTTGCAGGAGCTTCTTACGATCAAATCCGATGATATGACCGGCCGGTCCAAAATTTATGAGG
>JAITRD010000022.1 GCA_031288575.1 Treponema sp.
GAAAAACCTGGGGAATATACCCGTACCGCTCAAGGTTTTTCGCGGCGTTAAAAAGCTCCCCTAAAAAGAGGTTTTCCACTCCCCGGCGGACCCTGGTCATAAGGAAAAAATCCTCAACCGTTATATCCACTACCACCTCGTCGTGCCCCAATTCCGGCTGGCCCCCGGTCCAAACCGGCCGCCATTGCATCGCCTCGTTTTGCCGTTCCAGGGCCCGCATCAGGAATACCAGTTGGGATTTCCCCTGTACCTGTATCGGCAGGATCTTCACGTAGGGAGCTTCCACCTTATAAGACTCCCCCCCCGCCGCGGCAAAAAACAAAAGCTCAAGCCCCACACCATAGGCAAAATCAGGAGAAACCGAGAGGGAAGATATCCGCGCCACCCCCCGTCCCCCGTTCCCGCTGGGAAAGGAAAAAACCGCGTCCGTCAAAATTTCCCCGACGCTCATCTCCAATTCGTCGGTAAAAAAGGCGATCTCCGCAAGTCCCGCTTCACACTGGGCGAGAAAGTTTATCACGTCAGGATCCGCCGGGGTAAGGCCGGATAGTTCCTTAAAAATATAATAAGCCCGAATCCAGTCCCCGGAAACCATCGCCTCATACCCATCCCGCTTCATGTGGTAAATGGTATTGGCCTCAAGCTCCCGGGCATTAGGCATCAGGGCCGTCACCTGATTCCAGGCGGAACTTGCCAGGAGCACCGCCCGGTGCGCGTCGATACTGCCCGCCTTGGCAAGCCGTCCGCCCAAGGTGGCAAGCCAGTGGGCGTCATAATACCGTTCTTCCGCCAGGGCCGTTTCCGCCAGGGCCAGGGCCTCCGCGGCGTCCACCGGGGTGCGGTCCCCCGGCATCCGTTCCGGACCGGGAACCGGCTTCGCATGAATGCCGTACCGATTCTCCGCCCGGGCTTCGGAAGTGACAATCCGGTATTCATCATAGTTTATGGCAATTTCCGTTTTTAGGGAGGCGGTTTCCGGGCTATCCGGCCAAATCCGTTCGCAAAGGGTGATAAACCGGACCGCTTCGGGCCATTCCTTCCGGCCAGCGTACTCCGCCGCCCGTTCTCTGGAGGTTCTGAACATCCGCCCCTGAAAGCGCATGGTCGCCTCATAATCCCGGACCACGGGAAAAACCAGGAAAAACAGAACCCCGTATGCCACAACGGCGCTGATGGCGGTAATGATAGGAACCTTGAACATATCCAAAAATTGCGGGGAAAATTTTAAAAACTGAATGTCCTGGTAATCCTTTACGCCAAAGGGTATGATCAAGGCGGAAAAAATGAGGGCGGGGAACAGGTTGATACCGGTAAGAACCCCGTTGATAAGCCGCCATTGGGTATCAAAGAGCTTCAGGGGCGGGGGTTGTTGGGGAAACAAAAAGCGAAAGCCCATGATCGCGGCCAGGGAAAACAACACATAGAGGATAAAAATACCGGTGACGGAAAAAAGCCGTTCTTTAATTTTCATCCCGCCGCCCCCGGCCCCAGGCAAAAAACGACAAAAGGTCATACAGGATGAACAACACCCCCATCCCGGCATAAACCAGGGGACTTATAAGAAACCCGGGCAGCCGGTTTTCAAAAAAAGCGCCGATAAACCCCTGGGTTTCCCGCAGGTTCAGAAAACCATCCAAAGCCAGGATGCCCCGGAAGGCCAAGGTGCCCAAAAAAAGGTTTGCCAGGGGCCAGGCGCTCAAATTCAACACAAAACCCAGGGAAAGCAACAGAAAAATCAGGGACCCGGTATAGGCGGTAAAGGGAACAAGCCCTTCCCCCAGCCGGCCGCGCAGTTGTCCCGCCGTAAGGGATATGTCGATGAACAGAATTTCAAGAAAAAAGGCGTTATCCCGGACAAAAAAGACCGGCGGCAGACTCAGGATGGTATTACCCGAACCCAGGGGTACTTCCTGGTAGATCAGGGGACGCCCCGGTATGGAAACCGTCCGGGAACCGTCCCCGGCCGCGGGCTCCTCCAGCAGAACCATCATCGTATCGCCCTCGGACAACAAAAGCCCCGGCCTGCCCAGGGTGGGCAGGTTTTGCCCCTCCTCCGGGGGGGGAACGCCCGGAAGCTGGGAGAAGCCCAGGGATACACCCAGGGTAAGGCCCAGGGCAAGGATAAACAGAACCAGGCGGGCCGGCGCCGCCGGGATATGCCGCCGAAAGGCATAGCTGAGGGAAAACAACAGGGCGCCGTACAAGGCCGCGGGCAGTGAACCCCCGGCGGCGGCGATAAATTTCGGCAGCAGCGCCCCGGAACCGGCGGGAATACGCAGCGCCGCGTCCTCCCATGCCATAAGACAGCCTATGACCGCGGTACCCAAGAAGGCCATTATAAACCAGGAACAAAAAAGGAATACCAGCCGCGCTATTTTTTTCACTTCTTTAGCCTAACATGGGAAAACCGTGATTGCAAGGGTATTATTTTTTAGACATCCTGACTGTTTCAAAACGAACCAACGTGTAAGACCGGCCCAGCTATTAACAATTTATCCACAACCCGCTAGTGTATTTTTTTAAACAATGGTAGTATATTTATATCTCTATTTTGCTAAAGTAACGAATGAAACTATTAATTCGGGAAAATAAAAACCGTAATTCCTTGTAATACAAGGAATTATGAATGCGGTTTTTTCTTTCGGCCCCATACGTCAGAAAGTTGTATAAAAACAGATACACCCCGAAGGGTTCCCCTCCATTATGAACATTTTATCCACAAACAATTAACATTGAAGGCTGCCGGCCAAAATATCCCGTCCTATCCGGATTTTTCCGGGAGGGCCTTCATTTTTTCCTTTAGCTCAAGGAGCATACGATCCGCGGAGGCGTCGGATTTTTCCAGTTCCGCGAACCGTTTCTCCAAGTCCGAATTAGAAGAAAGATCCTCCAGTTCCTTGGCCGCCTCGGCCTGGGCCTCCATCTGGTCCACCTTCTGGGCCATGCGGTCAAAGGCGTCAAAGGCGGTCTTGTTGCCGGAAATGCTGGAAATGGTACTCTGAATTTTCTGCTGGGCCTCGGCCCGTTTTGCCCGGGCAATGAGGAGGTTCTTTTTCCGCTGGGCTTCCTCAATTTTGTTCTGAAGCTCCTTGAGGGCTTCCTTGAGCTGCCCCACGGACTTTTTTTGAGCTTCCCATTGTTTTTTATATTCCCCAAAGGCGTTCTCGTATTCCTGCTTTCGGAGCAGGGCTTCCCTGGCAAGATCGTCCTTGCCGGCCTCGACCGCCAGCATGGCCTTTCGTTCCCACTCCCCGGCCTGGGCTTCCTGGTTTTGCATTTCCCGCTCAAGTTTTTTTTCGTCGGCAATGGCCAGGGCAACGGCTTTTTTGGATTCGATCAACTGTTCA
>JAITRD010000096.1 GCA_031288575.1 Treponema sp.
ATTAAAATGTCGGAGACGGATCTTTCATAACACCGGGCGTTCATCCACAGGGCGCCCCCGGCGGTTCCGGGCATGCCCGCAAGAAATTCCGGCCCCCCCCGGTTTTCCGCCGCCAGCTCATCCGCCAGGGTATCCACGGGGGTCCCCGACCGGACCAGGACGGCGTCTCTCCCCGGAAGGAGGCGCCAGCTCTTCCAGCCCGAGGTGTCCAGGACAATGCCCCGGATGCCCCGGTCGGCAACCAGGAGGTTCGCCCCGCCCCCCAGGATAAAGACCGGGACGCCCTCAGCCCCGGCCTGCCCCAGGAGTTCCGCCGCGTATTCGGGGAAGCCCTCCCCCCGGGGCCGGACCCACACGTCCGCGGGGCCCCCTGCTTTAAAGGCGGTATGTAAAGCCAGGGGTTCATCGTAACGGAGATCCCCGGTGAAGCCCGCCTGAGTATTGATTTTTTCCATGATTTTACATAACTTAGACATATTCAGAATCATTGTACCAGATACATTCCGGAGGTTCCATGGCGCTTTCCTTCTATAATACCCTTGGACGTAGCCTGGAGGTTTTTGAACCCCGTAAAGCGGGGGAAGCCGGTTTTTACGGCTGCGGCCCTACGGTATACAACTACGCCCATATCGGAAATTTACGGGCCTATGTCCTCCACGACATCCTTGTCAGGACCCTGCGGCGCCTGGGTTTTAAGGTAACCCATGTGATGAACATTACCGATGTGGGCCACCTCTCCGGAGACAACGACGAGGGGGATGACAAGATGGTAAAAAGCGCCGAGGAACGGGGCAAGAGTGTCCTGGAAGTCGCCGATTTTTACACCCGGGCTTTTTTTCAGGATACGGAGCGGATGAACATTATCCGGCCCACGGTGGTCTGCCGGGCCACCGAGCACGTGGCGGATATGATAGCCCTGATCGAAAAAATTGAAAGGGCGGGCTTTACCTATTTCGCCGGGGGCAACCTCTACTACGACATCACCAAGTTTCCTTCCTACGGGGAACTGGCCCGGCTCCGGATGGAGGAGCTTAGGGCCGGGGCCCGGACCGGGGTGGACGAAAACAAACGGAACCCCCAGGATTTTGTCCTCTGGTTCACCAAAAGCAAATTTGAAAACCAGGCCCTGGTTTGGGACAGTCCCTGGGGAAGGGGCTATCCGGGCTGGCATATTGAATGTTCCGCCATGAGCATCAAATACCTGGGGGAACAGTTTGACATCCACGCCGGGGGGATCGATCATGTGCCCATCCATCATACCAACGAAATAGCCCAAAGCGAAGCCGCCACGGGAAAACATCCCTGGGTCCGGTACTGGATCCATAACGAATTTCTGGTTTTGGACAAGGGGAAGATGTCCAAGTCTTCGGGGAACTTCCTCACCCTCCCTTCCTTGGCTGAGGCGGGCTACGAACCCCTGGACTACCGGTATTTCCTCCTGGGGGGCCATTACCGCAGCCAGCTCCAGTTTTCCTACGAAGCCCTGGAGGGCGCCCGGAACGCCCGGAAATCCCTGAGGGACCGGATCCGGGCCTTGGCGGACAGGGCCGGCGGCATTCCCGCTCCGGCCGGAAACGGCGGGGGGCCGGAACTTCCGGCGGAGGGCAAGGCCGCTTCCTACCTTGCGGCCTTCATCCGGGCCATGGAGGACGATCTTTCCACCCCCCGGGCCCTGGCGGAACTCTGGGGGCTCCTCCGGGATACCGCCCTTTCCCCGGGAGAGGCCCTTGCGGCCGCCCTGGACATGGACCGCATCCTGGGCCTGGGCCTCGCGGAAGAGGCGGGTAAAAAGGGAACCGAAGATCCGGATTTTGTCCGGAAAATAGAAGGGTTAATCGCGGAACGGAGCGAAGCAAAGAAGGCTAAGGATTTCGCCAGGGCCGATAAAATCCGGCAGGAGTTGAAAGAACAGGGGATTATTCTGGAAGACGGGGCCGGAGGCACGGCCTGGCGCCGCGGATGAACCGGCTTTACCGGGAAAGGGATTTTAAATAAAAGCATCAAGTTGTAACGAATGAGGAAAAAGCTTGTTTTTAGATATGGATGGAAAAGATTCCCAGCTCCCGAGGTCCGGATTTCCGGGGGACCTAACGGAATTCCGTAAACTCTACGATACGGTTTTCCCCATACTATTAAGGGTAGCCTGCCGTATTGTTAACAGCGAGGAAGCGGCGGAGGATCTCTGCCAGGAGGCTTTTTTTCGCCTGCATGAAAAAAACATGGTTTTTCCTAACCCCGAAGAGGCGAAATATTGGCTTATCCGGGTAGTTAAAAATGCCGCTTTAAATTACGCAAAACGGAAAGATCGGGAACGCAAGGCCTATCAAAAGGCTTTTCGGGAGGATGCCCGGGTTGAAGAAACAGGAGAAAATATCCTGATTAAAGAGGAAATGCAAAAAGAAATTCAGAAGGCTTTGGAAAAATTGCCGGAAAATTTACGGATAGTATTGATCTTGAAAGAATACGGGGAACTGAATTATAAAGAAATTGGCCGGGCTCTGGGAATTAGCGAAGGAAATGTAAAAGTCCGGGTATTCAGGGCCCGGGATCGATTAACCGGTTTTTTGGGAGCGGAAGACCGTTTCCGCAAGGATGGTTCTAATGTGTCCTGATCGTCAAATTCTTTCCGTTTATTTAGACGGCGAACTGCCTTCTCCATGGAAGGAGAAAATGGAAGCCCATCTTCAGTCCTGCGGAGCGTGCCGGGAACGGCTTGAAGGGTACCGGCGCCTTTCCCGGATTTTCAGGAATGACACGGCGGGGCGGGAGCTAAATTTTCCGGAATTCCGCCGGCAGGGGACTAAAGAAAGGATCTGGCAAAATATCACCCGGCCCGACCGGGTGCGGCGGTGGAGGACGGATACGGTTAAGTTCCGGTACCGTACCCTTTCGCTTCCCCTTCCCGCGGCGCTTGTCCTTGCGGCGGTTTTTATTATGGCCCTTGCGGGGACCTTTTTCCGGCTGCCCCTTTTCGGAAAGGATCCGGGACAGGAGATGGCGGCCGCCCCGGGGATTGGCCTTGAGGTGGAGGGAATTGTACCGGTTTCTGATATGAACGGCGTTTTGCAATATCTGGGCAGCCAGGACACGGCTGATTTTGTTATTATCCGGCTTCCGGAAAGCAAGCATTTTATGGATTCCGGGGAACCTACTATTATCAAAGCGGCGGATTATACGAGGAGAAGCGGATCCCGATGAAACAAATGCGGTTGGCTCATACGGTAACCGTATTCGGAAGTTTATTGTTTCTCACCGCCAGCATCAAAGCCCAGGAATTTTCCCTGGAAGAGCTGTTCCCCCGGTTTAAGGAAGACGCGGTGGTGCTGGATATTGTTGCCCGGGTAGTGGAACGGAACCAGGAAGAGGTATGGAATTCGGTCAACTCCAAAGTTACCATTCCCGGGAGGCCTGTGGGATTAAAGCTGGTGGGGACAAATATTGTAGTTGCGGTTCAATTTACCCCCTACCTGCGGCGAAAGGGGAATAATATGCTGGTTGCCCAGGGACAAATCTGGGTAAATGTCCCTAATGAGGGCATCCGTTACAAGTCTACCATGCAGACCATACCCCTCGAATTCGGCGAGCAGATCTATTTTTTCCCCCTTGGTTCGGTTTCTTCTTCCGATGAGGCTTATATTGAAATTCAACTGGAGTTGCACCCTTATACCGAAGAGAATGCCCCTCCCCTTTCCCCTGACACGCCGCCGCCTATTAAGGAAAATGCGCCATCCCCATGAGCGGTTCTCCCTTTTCTCCCGCCGGGCGTGCCGAAGCTTGCGGAGGCGGGCCCGTTTTTCTGTTTTTTTTCCTGCCCTTTGTTTTCTGTAGCTGCGGGGAGAAGGGGCCGCTTATTCTGTCTATTGACCCCCGGATGGGGATGATGGGAGAAATTCTCACCATCCGGGGAGAAAATTTCGGTTCCCCCGGGGATGAATCCTACATCACCATTGGGGGCATTCCCCCCACCGGTTCTTCCTATATCGAATGGCGGGACGATTTTATTTCCCTCACGGTTCCTGAATTCGGAGAAGCCGGCCTGGTATATGTCCACCGGGGAGGAAAAAAGAGCAACCCCATGCTTTTTTCAAACAAGGCAACCCTCCCCCAGCCCATGGAAAGGGATGAGGTGGGCATCGGCCCCCGGATTTTTTCGATAACCCCCCCTTCCGGTTCCGTCGGCTCCCTTATAACCATCAAGGGAAGCGGCTTCGGCAGTTCCCGGGAAGAAAGCGGCGTATTTTTTGCCTGGAACGCGGAAAGTTCCCTTGCGGCCCCGGCGGAAACCAGGAACGCCGAACCGGAATCAATAGAAGTTTTCGACGCTGAATTCGGTTATGATCTCTGGAGCGAGCGGGAAATCCGGGTCCGAGTCCCCGACGGGGCCGTTAACGGGAACCTTGAGGTCAGAACGAGCCGGGGTAATTCCCAGCCGGTTTCTTTTGAGGTGACGGAAAAATCGGGAAGCAAAACCTTTAAGGATAAATGGATCTACTCATTCTCCTATTCTGTGGATATCCAGGCAGCGGAAACATCCCTGCCGAATACCCTCTACCTCTGGATGCCCCATCCGGTTACTTCATCATCCCAGCGTAATACCCGGCTTTTATCCCGGAGCCGGGAGCCCTTTGTGGATAATTTCCGGGGGGCAACCCTTTTTCAATTAACCGATCTTGCCCCAATGGGCAAGGAGCGTATCAGCCAATCCTATCTCGTTACGGTTTATACAATAGAAACTTCGGTTAAAAGCCCCCCGGTCCGGCTTGATACGGGTTCCCCTGTCGCAACGATACATACCCAGCCGACCAGCCTCATTCCCTCGGATGATCCCCGGGTGGCGGAGCAAAGCAAAATCCTTACCGGCCGGGAGGCGAATCCCTATGAAAAGGCCCGGAAAATATACCAATGGTTCATCCAGGAAGGGAAGATTCAGCGGGGATTCCTTTCCGGCGGGATAACGGAGGCATTGGAACAGGGGCGGATGGATTCTTATACCGCGTCCCTTCTTTTTTGCGCCATGGCCCGGGCCGCGGGAATTCCGGCCATTCCCGTATCGGGGGTTCTGGTCAGCCGGACCCTCACCGCCAGCCGCCATTATTGGGCGGAATTCTGGCTCGAAGGATTTGGCTGGATTCCCCTGGATCCCGCCCTGGGAGCGGGGGCCGCCCCGCCTTCCTTTATCCTTCGGGAAGACCGGGCCTCCTACTATTTCGGCAACCTGGATAACCAGCGGATCACCTTCTCCCGGGGACAGACGGTGCTTTCCCAGATGGATCCCCGGGGGCGTCTCGCGGCACATAACCGGGATTATGCCCTGCAAAATCTTTGGGAAGAAGCGGTCGGGGGGCTTGAATCTTATTCTTCTCTTTGGAGTGATGTTACTATTAGCGGCATATACGCACAGTAAGGAGACGACATGATTACGGTTATTTCCCTGGGAGGGTCCATTGTTGCCCCTGAAGGAGTGGATGAACTTTTTTTAACGGATTTTTTAGCCCTTATCCGGGCTGTTTTTGCGGAGGATGAAAAAAGGCGGTTCATCCTGGTTGTAGGCGGCGGGGGCCCCGCCCGATCCTGGCAGCGGGCTTACCGGAAAATTTGCGGCGGGGGGGATGATAAAAACGCCGACTGGATTGGGATCATGGCGACCCGCCTCAATGCCCAGCTTATCAAGGCGGTCATGGGGGAATGGTGTCTCCAGGATGTGGTTATAGACCCCTCCCAGGCGGGAGCCTTTACCGGCCGGATCCTGGTAGCCGCGGGCTGGAAGCCGGGGTTTTCTTCGGATTACGACGCCGTTCTTTTGGCGGAACGTTTTCAGGCGGAACAGGTGATTAATTTATCCAATATTGAACAGGTCTACACCGATGATCCCAAAAAAAATCCCGACGCCAAACCGATAGACCGCATTTCCTGGGTGGATTTTCGCGCCATGGTCGGGGATGAATGGATTCCCGGCAAAAATGTTCCCTTTGATCCCGTGGCAAGCCGGCATGCCGAAAAAACCGGCATTCAGGTAATATGCGCCGCCGGCCGCGACCTTGAAAACCTTAAAAGAATTTTAAAGGGAGAATCCTTTCTCGGGACGACCATAGGCTAAAGCTTGTTTTATCCTCCCCTTTTCAGTACTATGCAGAAACAGGAATTTTCCTGGGTTATAAATCCATCATCGCTTTAAAGGAGTCAAAAATGGAAATTTCAGCCTTGCAAAAAGTCCGTTATACCTATCAGCCAAAACTCCCCGCTAGTTTGTCCGGTGAAGTATCCGATATTGCCCTTGAGCTGGGGGCCCCCACCGAATCCGTGGCGGATCAGGGGGATCTCAAAACCCTTTTTAAAAGGACCTACGGAAAACCCCTGGCCGCCTTTGTCAAAGGGAAAAATGACCGCCTCGGCCGCCTTCTAAAAGTCGGGGTCATCCTCTCAGGCGGTCAGGCGCCGGGGGGGCATAACGTAATCGCCGGGCTTTATGACGGCCTCAAGAAGGGAAACCGGGGATCAACCCTCTACGGCTTCCTTGGCGGTCCTATCGGGCTTATTGAAAATAAGACTGTCGAAATTACCGATTCCTTTATCGACCGTTACCGCAATACCGGCGGTTTTGACATCATTGGTTCGGGAAGGACAAAAATTGAAAGCCCCGAACAGTTTGCCGCGTCCCTGGAAACGGCAAAAAAACTTAACCTGGACGCGGTGGTGATCATCGGCGGGGATGATTCCAATACCAACGCCGCCCTCCTGGCGGAGTATTTTTTAGAACAGGGTTCTTCCACCCAGGTTATCGGCTGTCCGAAAACCATCGACGGGGACCTGAAAAACGAGCATATCGAGACCTCCTTTGGATTTGACACGGCGGTTAAGACCTATAGCGAACTTATCGGAAACATTGAACGGGACGCCAACAGCGCAAAAAAATACTGGCATTTTATTAAATTGATGGGCCGTTCCGCAAGCCACATTGCCCTGGAATGCGCCCTCCAAACCCATCCGAATATTTGTTTTATTTCCGAGGAGGTTCTGGAAAAGAAACTTTCCCTGGACCAAATAGTGGATCAGATTTGCGCTTCCGTAGTTAAACGGGCGGCAAACAAGGAAAATTTCGGGGTTATCCTGATTCCCGAGGGCCTGGTTGAATTTATTCCGGAAGTGGGGAAGCTTATCGGCGAACTTAACAATCTTCTGGCCCTTCATGCCGGGGAATTCGGGAAGATCTCCCTTTTTTCCGATCAGGTTTCCTTGCTTGGGGAAAAGCTTTCCCCCTCCTCGGCGGAACTTTTTATGCGCCTTCCCCAGGATATCGCCCGGCAGCTCCTCATGGATCGGGACCCCCATGGCAATGTCCAGGTATCCCGGATCGAGACGGAAAAGCTTCTCATAGGCCTTACGGAAAAAAAATTAAAGGAACTTAAAGCCGCCGGAACCTATTCGGGTTCCTTCAGCGCCATGGGGCACTTCTTCGGCTTCGAAGGCCGCTGCGCCTTCCCCTCAAATTTTGACGCCGATTATTGTTATTCCCTGGGATTCGGCGCTTTCGTCCTCATCGCTTCCGGGCTTACGGGGTATCTTTCCAGCATAAAAAATCTGGTTGCCCCCGCGTCCCAATGGATTGCCGGGGGGGTTCCTTTGACCATGATGATGAATATGGAACAGCGTCACGGATCAAAAAAACCGGTGATCAAAAAAGCTTTGGTAGATCTGGAGGGGGCCCCCTTTAAAGCATTTGCCGCGGAACGGGATGCCTGGGCGCTTACTACGGGCTACCTCTTTCCCGGGGCCATCCAATATTACGGCCCGCCGGAAATATGCGACGAGCCGACCCGGACCCTTAAATTGGAACATCAGGGCTAAGGATTTAGCGGGCTCCCTTAATTACGGTAAAGCAAGGATATAAAGATGTTTCTTATTTTTAACAAATTCGGGCGTTTTTTTGCTGGGCTGCTTTTATTATTCCTTTCCGGGCCCCTTCTTTTAGGCCAGTCTGTTCAAGACAAAGGGGCAAGCCCCTCAGAAACCGCCCCTCCCCTGCGGCGGATCGCGCTTTTTTCTTCCGGGGTGGGCTTTTTTGAACATTCGGGAAGGATCACCGGCCCTACGGCATTCACCCTCCCCTTCCATGTCAACACCGTAAAGGATGTTCTTAAATCTTTGATCCTAGCGGAAACTCCCCCGGAAGCTTCCGACCAGGGGGGGAGCCCTTCGGTAACCTACCCCGCCGAAGCGGCCCTGGACCGGACTTTGCAAAGCCTCCGGGTGGATCTTTCGGGGAACCCTGGCATCGCGGAACTTCTCAACAAGCTCCGGGGAGCGGAAATTGAGGTGTCCGCCCCCGGAGCTATAAGCGGGAGGATCATCGGGGTTGAATACCGGCCAAGCGGCATCCAGCCCCGGTGGGGGGAAGCCGCGGAAAACGAGGCCTATCTCTCCCTTTTTACCCCCCAGGGCATCCGGATAATCGGTTTAAAAGAAATAGCTTCCTTTTCGTTTAAGGACCCTGAGCTTAACGCCGATTTGAACCGGGCCCTGGACCTTATCACGGCTTCCCGGGATGAGGAAATCCGGAACCTCAAGGTGAATCTCCCCGGCAGGGGGAACCGGGACCTGGTTTTAAGTTATGTAATCCCCGCCGCGGTATGGAAAGTTTCCTACCGCCTGGATCTGTCCCGGGAAAAACCCCTTCTCCAGGGCTGGGCCATTGTAGATAACGACAGCGATACCGACTGGGAGGAGGTGGAACTTTCCCTGGTAACCGGCCGGCCGGTTTCTTTTATCCAAAACCTCTACACCCCCTACCATCTGGCCCGGCCGGTTCTTCCCCTGGCCATCGCCGGCACGGCCCAGGCGGAAACCTATGCCTCGGGATGGGCCGCCGAAGAGCCTGCGCGGGCGGCAAAGGCCAGATTCCCGGCCCAGGCCGCGGCGGACATGGCTGAGCAGGATTCCTCCTTCCCCCGTGCCGAGGCCATGAGAGAAATGGCCGCCCCCATCCCCTCCGCCGCGTATAATTTAACCCAGGGAACGGTTACGGCCGCCCGGGGAGCGGAACTGGGGGAACAATTTGAATTTACCCTCAAGCAGCCGGTAAACCTTGCCCGGCGGCAAAGCGCCATGCTTCCCCTGGTTGAGGGAACCGTGGACGCAAAAAAGGCGGTGATCTTCTCCGGGGCCAAGGCCCTGGGGGGAGGCCCCATTCATCCGGCAATCGGCGTCGAACTTGCCAATACCACGGGCTTGAAACTTCCCGCGGGACCCGTCACGGTTTACGACGGGGGCGCCTATGCGGGGGATGCCCTGATTGAGTTTTTCCCGGCCGGGGAAAACCGCTTCATTTCCTACGGGGAGGATCTTTCGGTAAGCGGGAGCCTTACCGCCTCAAATACCCGGACGATAAGCGCCGTTACCATCCGGGGAGGCATTATGACCGTCAGCCGGAAACAGGGCTACGAGAAGGCCTATACCCTGCGGAACGCCTCAGGGGATGCCAAGCGGCTCATCCTGGAGCATCCTGTCACCGCGGAGGCAGCCCTTGTGGAACCGAAGGACTTTAAGGAGCGGACCGGTTCCCTCTACCGTTTTGAAAGAACCCTTCCGGGGGGGCAGGAACTTACCCTTACCGTCCGGGAAGAAGCGCCCCTGCTGGAACGGATTGTTCTCTCCCAGCTCCGGCCGGAATCCCTGGCGGCTTATACCGTTAACCGGGAAATTCCCCCCGCCGTGAGGGATGCCTTACAGCGGGCCATAGCGTTAAAACAAAAGGCCGATGAAGCCCAGGCCGCCCTTTCAACCCTGGAGAACCAAAAAAACCGCCTTGTTACCGAACAAGAAAGGATCCGGCGGAACCTGGAAGCCGCGGGGAGCGGGACCCAGCAGGGGCAGGAATACCTGCGAAGATTGGCCCTTACCGACGGGGATATAGACGCCGTCCATGCCGCTATTGAAACCGCGGAAAAAAATCTCCTCACAGCCCGGCAGGCATACGAAACCTATCTGGGCTCAATGGAACTTGAGGAATAAAAGGGTGGGCCGCGGCTTTTTCGCTGGATTTTTTTTCCTGTTTTTTCTTGGGATATATGCCGGCTGCGGATCATCTCCCCCGGATGTGGGAGATGATCCGGTTATTTTTGATGACGGGGCCGGCATTCAAATAGAGGAGGGGCCGGACAAGGAAGCTGAAAGCCCGGCGGATGCGGGGGATGATCCGGTTATTTTCGATGACGGGGCCGGCACTCAAATAGAGAAGGGGCCGGACAAGGAAACTGAAAGCCCGGCGGATTGGGAAAACCCTCCGGTATCCTTCCTGAACGAAATCTGGGGCTATCTGCTCGCGGATCAGGAAGAAACCCTGAAACCGGAATATCCCCTCTCGGATATAGTGTACTTCGGGGCGGAGGTATCCACCTA
>JAITRD010000154.1 GCA_031288575.1 Treponema sp.
CTCTTGACAGAAATATGTACATCAACCTTAAAGGTGAAATAAATACCCTGGAAGAACTATCCCGTACCCTTTACGGAAGGGTTTCGGGGTACTACAGGGAGTTAAAGGCAGAAGGAGAACCTTTCGCAAGGCAGGCGGCGGAACTCTACTGGCAGCTTTGCGAGAGGAAGTTTCAGGACCTGGTTGACGCATGTTTCGAAAACGAAGAGGGTAAAACGATGGCGGATCTGCGGCCCTATTTTCTGCGCTGTGTCCGTAAATCCTATGAAGCCGTTTGTCCGCGGGGAACGGCCCGCCAGTTGGACGCGTGGGCGGGGAACTACCCTAATTTGGCCAAATATACCGCGGTTAAAGAAAAAGCCGCGGAAACCGTAAATCTATAAAATCACTATTAAGGAGGCCGCTATGGCGAAAAAAGACAAGCCAAAATCAGAAGCATTTGTTAATACTGTAATCGAAAAATTAAAGGGGCCCGATACCGCCTTCGGCGCCGCCCTGCGCAGGGCGGACAATCCGGCGACAAAAGACCAAAGCTGGGAATATTTATGCCCGTGGTGCGATATCACGAAAGGCCGGGAATATAACCCATTCGCTTTAATCGGCGCCGCTTTGGCCAAGGCTAAACCGGACAGAAACGGCGATTTGGGAATCGGAAAGGCTATTGCCCGGTGTTATTCCGATGGGGGAACTTCCGGCGGCAATGAACAGCCCGCCGCCAAGATAAAACTCCGCCGCCTCCTGGCCTGTCATACCGCCGAAGAAGCCTGCGGTATACTCCGGTCTTTGCTTGGCCTTATCAAGTCCCGAGGCATAGCCCTCGATTATGCGGGATTACTAAAGGATCTTTTGTCCACAACTGAATATTTCAATGAGATTATAAAAGCAAAATGGGCCAGAGATTTTTATTACAAGAAGGGGGAAGAATGATCGCGTCTATTCTGACACTCAGCCGCCCCGACTGTAAAATCCTCAAGATAACCGATCCCTACAGCATACACCGGGTAATCTATTCCCTCTTTCCAAAACCAGAAGACAAGAACCGGGATTTTCTCTTTGCCGACAAGGGGGGTAATTTTAATGAGCGGAGAATTTTGATTTTATCAAAACGTTCGCCCTTGCAGCCGGAGCATGGAATCATCGAATCGAAGGAAATCCCCGAATCTTTTTTAAGCTGGGACCTATACGGTTTTGAAATACGGCTTAACCCGGTTAAACGGGAAAAGACGGGGGGGAAGATCCTTCCCATCCGGGGGCGGGAAAATCTTCTGGAATGGTTTTGCTCCAAATCGGAAAGCTGGGGCTTTACTACCGGCCGGGAAAGCCTGCAGATTCAAAGTTCCGGAATACAGACTTTTGAAAAACAAGACGGTTTGGTTACCCAGAACATGGCGACCTTTATCGGCAGGCTGAAAGTAAGCGACCGGCCCCGCTTTATCAAAAGTTTTGAGGAAGGCATAGGCCGGGGAAAGAGTTTTGGCTTTGGGTTACTGGAGATACTTCCCCTGCGGGAACAACTCAACACATAAATTATTTTTTAGGAGAAGATGATGAAGACAAACAAAACAGGTAATACGGAAAATCCCTACAGGAATCTGCGTGTGGAATTTCACATCCTGCAGCCGTTTCCGGTATCATGCCTTAACAGGGATGATAACAACGCCCCGAAAACCGCGATAGTGGGGGGCATACAGCGGGCGCGGGTAAGCAGCCAGTGCTGGAAAAGGCAGGTCAGGCAGGCGATGCATGACGAATTCGGCGTCAGGACGGGAACCAGGACCAGGCTTCTTGCGAAGCTCATTGAAGATGCCTGTCGGGAAGAAGGCGCCAATGAAACACAGGCCAAGGCGTGCGGAGACAAGATAGAAAAAATATTCATAAAGAAAGAGGCTTCGAAAGACGAGGAGGGGAAAAGCGATACGCTGATCTTTCTGGCGCCGTCAGAAGTTAAGCGTATCGCCCAAAAATTCAAAGAATTCAAGTTTAATCCCGATAAGGTGATCAAGCAGTCCGACGCGAAAAAGCAGGCAAAGGAATTTGCCGGCATTATCGGGGAACAGAAATTAAAGGCGGCGGAGGACCTTGACGGTCTTGACATCGCCCTTTTCGGACGCATGGTCGCTCAAGCCGCGGAGCTGGACGTGGAAGCGGCCGCTTCTTTTTCCCACGCGATTTCTACCCATAAAGTTGACAATGAAGTGGAATTCTTTACCGCCCTGGACGATTATTCCAAAGAGAAGGGGTCGGCTCACATGGGAAGCCTGGAATTCAATTCCGCGACGTATTACCGCTATATCTCCCTGGATCTGGGCCAGCTCTACCAGACCCTGGGCGGCAGCGAGTACATACCCCAGGCGATTGATGTTTTTATCAAAGCCCTGTATATCGGCATTCCCGCAGCCCGGCAGGCCACCCAGTCCGCCGCTTCATTTTGGGAGTACGCGAAGGTACTGGTACGTAGGGGGCAGCGGCTTCAGATTCCCTTCGAGACGGCGGTAAGGGCAAGGGACGGGGGATTTTTAAAACCAAGTATCGAGGAGTTGAAAAACTTCATCAGCAAAAAAGAAGCGAACGCCGGTTCGCTGTTCGGGAAGATCGCGGAATTTGATTTTGGGGAAGATGGGGAATCTTCGATCGACGATCTTATCGCCGGTATACAGAAAGCCGTCCAGGTGAAATGATGAACGCCTATTTACTGCTGTGGTTTGAAGGGCCCCTGCAATGCTGGGGGGCGGATTCCAGGTTCGGCCGCCGCCACACGCTGTCGTTTCCGACGAAATCCGGAGTGCTGGGCTTAATCTGTGCGGCCCTGGGCGCTCGCGGGGAACAGCGGGAACTCCTCGCGGAAATGGCCCCGCTTGATCAGACGGTTATCTCGTATGTCCGCTCCGGAAAGGACAAAAACGGACTAAGCGTAAAAACCGAACAGGAAACTCTGCTTCGGGATTTTCACATGGTTGGAAGCGGATACGATGATTCCGACCCCTGGCAGTCCCAGCACATTCCGAAGAAGGCCGACGGCGGAAAGGCGGTAGGAGGCGGGAGTAAAATGACCTACCGTTATTATCTGCAGGACGCCAAATTCGCGGTTGTCGTTGAAGTGCCT
>JAITRD010000165.1 GCA_031288575.1 Treponema sp.
TCGTTTACCAACTGGGACGGCATCAACCCCCGGTACCGCTACATCGGTTTGGATAATTACCGGGAGATATTCGGCAGCGGGCGTTTTTTCGCCGCCCTTTGGCGGACCCTGTTCCTTACCCTGCTCATTTCGGTGGGGGAAAATGTCGCCGCCCTTGTCCTGGCCCTGGCCCTGGACAATGTCCGCTGGTGCAGGGGTTTTTTACGCGCCCTTTTTTACGTGCCCGTGCTTATCTCGGGGATAGTCTCGGGCTTTATATGGCTTACCATGTACAACTGGAATTTCGGCATCATCAACTCTGTTCTGCGGCAAATGGGGCTTGGGGGCCTGGCGGTCAACTGGATTGGAGACCCGGGCCTCGTGCTCTTTTCCCTGGCCCTTACCATCATCTGGAAAGGCGCGGGTTACTATATGGTGATATACCTGGCCGGTCTCCAGGGGATCCCCAAGGATTGTCTTGAGTCGGCGACCATAGACGGCGCCAGCGGCTGGCAGTCTTTCTGGCACATTACCTTTCCCCTGCTGGCGGGATCGCTGACCATTAACTTTACCCTCTCCCTGATCAACGGCCTAAAAATATTCGACCAGATAGTGGTTATGACCAACGGGGGGCCGGGCTTTGCCTCGGAAACCATTACCTACCTGATCTACCGGGTGGCCTTTTCCGAAAACAGGCAGGGCTTTGGTACCGCCATGGCGGTGGTGCTTTTCGCCCTTATCTTTATGCTGAACGGCGTACAGTCAAAGATCCTGAGAAGGCGGGAGGTGGCTTTATGAGCGGGGAACGCCGTTCCGCGCGGGAAAAGATCCGGCCCCTGGAGATATGCGGCTTTGCCGCCCTGGTCCTTATTGCCGTCCTCTACACCTTTCCCATCCTCATTTCCTTCATGTCGGCGTTCAAATCCAACGGGGAAATACTCCGCAATCCTGTCGCCCCGCCGGAGGGATTCTACCTTGAAAATTTCGTCTTTCTCTTCACCCGCACCCGGATACCCCAGGCGATCCTCAACACGATCCTTCTGACGGCGGCATCGGAGGTCCTGATAGTATTGGTGGTACCCATGGCGTCCTACGGCATAGCCCGTTACCCCTCGGTGTGGACAAACGGGATCTACGCCTTTTTTATCGGCGGCATGATGATCCCCTTCCAGGCCTATATGATCTCCCTCTTTAAGGAGCTGAAAGGCATCGGCCTCTTCGGAACTTTTCCCGGAACCATACTGATCTACGTGTCCGGCTCGGTGGCCTTCGGTTCCCTGCTTTTTACCAGTTTTATCAAGACCACCGTGCCCGTGGAGATCGAAGAATCGGCCCGGATAGACGGCGCCGGCTCTTTACGGCTTTTCTGGAAGATAGTGTTCCCCCTTCTTGCCCCCTGTACCGCCAGCATGATCATCCTTAACGGCCTGGGGATATGGAACGATTTCCTCATGCCCAGCCTGATGCCCAACGCCAAGCAGCCCTCCACCCTCAACGTGATCATTTTTAACTTTGTGGGACAGTACAATACCAGGTGGAATTTGGTATTCGCCGGAGCGGTTATCTGCATTATTCCCGCGGTGCTTATCTTCGCGGCCCTGCAAAAATACTTTATCAAAGGGATTACGGCGGGGGCCGTTAAGGGTTAACATTCCGGCATGAAGCCAGCCACCCCCCTTTTCACTTAGAAAAATTATGGCGCAACGCGGAGATTGCACAGGGGGGTAAGATTCGGTATAGTAAAGGGGATGTTTTTAAGAGGAGCAACATTCATGGGAAAGGAAAGATTCCTTTTTTTTACCGCCTTTTTTTTTATAATCCTGGTTTTATCCCTCCCCGCCCAAGAAGAGGATGAACCGGGGGATATTCCGGTTGAATCGGATTGGTCCGAATTTATGCCCGCCCTGTATACCCGGGGGGATCAAACCTTTAACATCTCCCTGGGGCCTATTATTCCTGTATTATTCCTGGGACCCTCAGGAACCTTGACCAATAACGCTAAACTTGGCGGGACAGGTTCTTTGGCATATAATTATTTTTTAGGTCCCCATGTTTTTGTGGGGGGAGAATTGGGGATCATGTATTGTGCAACCCTGGCGAAAAACAACCTTTTTATGGTTCCCTTCGGCCTCAGGATCGGATATCAATGGATATTCAAACGTTTTGAGTTCCCCCTCACCCTTATGGCGGGGGGCATTCCCCGCCGCTACCAGGATTATGACTACTTCGGGCTTATTATTAAACCCAGCGCTTCGGCTTTTTTCCGTTTCAATACCGACTGGTCCTTTGGGCTCAGCGCCGCCTGGTGGTGGGTTCCTGAATGGACCAGTAACAAGGCGGAGAATGTTAACGGAAATTTTTTGGATATAATCCTTTCGGCGCGTTATCATTTCTAAAGGATCGGGGTAATAAAAAATGAACAGTGTAAAATCCTTTATCAAAATTCCGCTGCCCGCCCTTGCCACGGGGGGCATTCTTTTCGTTTTTTCCTTGCTTTCCTGTAAGCAGCAGCCTATTTTTTATGAAATTTCCTTGGAACTGGAACCGGTTGCCGCCAGAATCAACGGGGCCACCACAAATATCGTGATCTTTGACGGCAAAATGTATGTTGCCGGGGAAGGTTTCCATCAATATGCCCGGGATGAAAATACCGGAAAAGCCCTTTGGAATAATGTTCCTTCTTACCCGCCCGGGGGAGGCAAAATCAGGAGTTTAGCCGCGACAAATGATTATTTATACGCCGTTACCGGGGAACTGGAGGGGTCCGCTTTATACAGAAAAACCAAAGATTCCCCCGATTGGGAAAGGGTGGAAAATAATACCGGCTATCCTTTCCTGCAGACCATTTTCGGGAATGAAACAGGGCTTTTTGTGGGGGCCGCCAAAAAAGCCGACAAAAAGTTTATCTTTGCCATCTTTTATGACAACAACGGGAAACTCGAACTGATAAAGGAGGAGACCCAACTCCTTAAGGGGGCGGTCTGGGACGGGACGGATCATTTCCTGGCGGTGTCGGGAGGCACAACAAACGACGGAGAAGGCACAAAAGGCATATATAAGGTCTCCCAGGGGATGGGTGATCCGGAACTAACCGGCGGAAGCGGAGACTGGCTTATCGAGGGTCTCATTAAAACCGGTTCCCGGATTGTCGCGGTCAGCCGGAAGGGGGCCGTTTATGCCAAGGATGCCGGCGACGAATCTTTTACCGAAAAAGCCAAAACCGGCCTTACCTTTACCGGCGCTCTTGCCCTCTATCAAAAAGACGGCAATGGTCTGCTCCTTTTTGGGGTCCAGGGGGGCAGTGGGGCCGGGGGATACCGGGAAATTCGCCTTTCCGATATTCAGGGAGAAAGCTGGACAATCAGAAGTCCCGGAGAAAGCAAGCCCTCAAGCGTTTCCAGCGCCGCAAGATACCATTCGTCTATCGCGAGCCATCCGGTTAATTATATTTTTCAGGCCCCTCCGGGGCTTGATCCTGAACAGACCCTTTTTGCTTCAACCCAGAAAAACGGCCTCTGGTCTTACCGGATGCGGAACGGAGAGGAGCAATGGAACGGCGAATCCTAAGTCCATGAGCGATGAGCTCTTTACCGTTCAAGGCGCCCTTCCCCCGGAAGGACCCCTGGCGGACCGGATGCGGCCCCGGACCCTGGATGATATTATCGGCCAGGATCACATCGTCGGTCCCGGCCGGCTTTTACGGCGGGCTATCCAGGCGGACCGGCTTTCATCAATCATTTTTTACGGCCCCCCGGGAACGGGAAAAACCAGCCTCGCCCGGGTCATCGCCAATACTACCCGGGCTTATTTTGAAAGCCTCAATGCGGTGTTGTCGGGAATTAAGGACATCCGGGAAGCTATTGACCGTTCTGACGAGCGGCGGCGGCTCTACGGGAAAAGGACCATTCTTTTTGTAGACGAAGTACACCGGTGGAATAAGGCCCAGCAGGACGCCCTTCTCCCCTGGGTAGAAAACGGCACGGTGATCCTCATCGGAGCTACCACGGAAAATCCCTTTTTTGAGGTAAACCGGGCTTTGGTAAGCCGGAGCCGGATCTTCCAGCTCAAGTCCCTTTCCCCCTGCCATTTAAGGGAAACCGCCCTGAGAACCCTTGTCGACCGGGAACGGGGTTACGGCAAGTGGCGGATTGTTTTTGATGAAGGCGCTTTGGAACATCTGGTGGAAGTAGCCGGCGGGGATGCCCGGAGCCTCCTTAACGCCCTGGAACTGGCGGTTGAGACTACCCCCCCCTCCTGGCCGCCCGCGCCGGGAACCGAAATCCGGGTTTCCTTCGAAGCGGCGGAAGAAAGCATCCAGCGCCGGGCGGTACTCTATGACCGGGACGGGGATTACCATTTTGACACTATCAGCGCCTTTATTAAAAGCGTCCGGGGGAGCGATCCCGACGCGAGCCTCTATTGGCTGGCGAAAATGGTCCGGGCCGGGGAGGATCCCAGTTTTATCTTCCGGCGGATGATTATCCTTGCCAGCGAGGATGTGGGCCTTGCGGATCCCCAGGCCCTGCCGGTGGTGATCTCCTGCGCCGAGGCCTTTGACCGGATCGGCTTCCCTGAAGGGAATTTTCCCCTGGCCCACGCGTGCCTGTACCTGGCCACCGCGCCGAAATCTAACAGTACCATGGCTTTTTTCGATGCCCTGGGGGAAGTAAACAAGGAGGACGCCGAAGTGCCCGGCCACCTTAGGGATGCCAGCCGGGACAGCGAAAGTTTCGGCCACGGGGACGGGTATATCTACCCCCACGCCTACCGGGACCACTGGGCCGCCCAGCAGTACCTTCCCGCGTCTCTGAGGGGCAAAACTTTTTATGCCCCTTCCCTGGTAGGCTACGAGGGGCGCATTCGGGAGGGGGTGTTAAAAAAGCGGGAAATCCAGGCCGCGGTGGTCCTTGGGGACGCCGGGGAAACCGACGGTGCCTTTTCGGCTGCGGGAGGGACGGAGATCCTCTCCTGGTCCGCCGTGTCCCGGGGCCGGGAAGGATGGTTTAAACGGCTGGAATCGGGACGGAGCGCCCTTCTCCTTTCCGACCGGGACGCTATCCTTGGCAAGTCCGCCCTTGCCCGGCATGACCGGATCCTGGTTCCCGCCGCCCATGACGGGCTCCTTCTCTGGGAAAGCCTTCGCCGCGCCCCGGAGGGTTTAACCGCGGCCCTGGTAGAAAATGAACCTGCCCGGGAGGCCCTGCTTCGGTATGCCGCGTCCCTGGACGAGACCGAACAGCCCCTCATCGCGGTATATCCCTGGGGAAGGCTTCCCGGCAAAGGGGAGGCGGAGGCTTTTTTTGCCTCCCCTGTTTTTGATCACATCCTTGCCCGGGAACCCTGGAAACGGGGATTCGGGGTTCCGCCTCCCCGGGCCGGCCGGAAAGAGGGCCCTCCTGAGCCCCCCGAATTTTCCCCGGCGGAAAGTTTTAAAGCCTTTGCCGAAAATGCCCGGGAGCTTCTTGCTCCCCAGGGCGACATTGTGCTTCTTCAGTCTCCGCCCCGGCAGGGAGAACGGCTTTCCCGGGTTTTAGCGGAAGAATGCGGGGCGGAAGCGGCTTTGGCCGCCCGCCTGAGGGACGCGGAGGAGGCCTTCTTTTCAGGTTCCATTTCTTTCTCCCAGGAAGGGGGGGAGGCGAAATTCGGGCCGGGCCGCTGGACCTGGGACGGGCAGACCCTGGAAAATGCCTTTCAGGAAGCGGGTTTCCGTACCAGCCTTACCCTGCTGGAACAAAAGGAGGAACGGCTCCTGACCGAAAAGGACATAAACCTCTGGTTTGACCGGGAAAGATCAAGCTGGGGGGCTCTTATCAGCTCCGCCCTGGGAGAAGAGGATTTTTTTATCCTCCGGGATCTGCTCGGCGCCCGGATAAAGGAAGGCCCTGTTTTATGGAAATGGCGGAGCCTCCTCCTCAGGGGGATTTTACCTAAAAAAGCTTAAAGTTTTATCCGGAATATGCCGATACTGAAAAGGGTTAAATGTTTGTTATGGGAAGGGAAAGTCCGCGGTAAAGCCTTTCCGTAAAGGATTTTAACCGAAACAAAGGCAAGGATGCCTTTGAAAGATATTGTCAAGGAGGATGATATGATCATCAACCATAACCTGAGCGCAATGTTTGCCGACAGGTCCCTCAACGTTACCCAGGGTAATCTTACTAAATCCATGGAAAAACTTTCTTCAGGGCTCCGCATCAACCGCGCGGGGGATGACGCTTCGGGCCTCGCGGTTTCCGAAAAAATGCGGAGCCAGGTCCGGGGCTTGAATCAGGCTTCCGCCAATGCCGCCAACGGTATTTCCTTTCTCCAGACCAGTGAAGGATATCTTCAAGAGACCCAGGATATTATTCAGCGGATCCGGGAACTGGCGGTCCAGTCCGCCAACGGTATCTATACCGAGGAAGATCGGATGCAGATCCAGATAGAGGTGTCCCAATTGGTAGACGAAGTTGACCGCATTGCGAGCCACGCCCAATTCAACGGGATGAATATGCTCACCGGCCGTTTTGCCCGCCAAGGGGCGGATAATGTCCTTACCGCCTCCATGTGGTTCCACATCGGGGCCAGGATGGATCAGAGGGAGCAGATATTCATCGGCACCATGACGAGCCAGGGGCTTGGGCTCCGGAATTCCGGGGATACGAATTTTATCAGCCTGGAAACTCCGGAAGATTCCAACCGGGCTATCGGAACTCTGGATGAGGCTCTTAAGATTATCAACAAGCAGCGGGCGGACCTGGGGGCCTATCAGAACCGGATGGAACATGCCGTTGTGGGTCTTGATATAGGCGCCGAAAACATTCAGGCGGCGGAATCCCGGATCCGGGATACGAACATGGCAAACCAGATGGTTTCCTATATGCGGGATCAGATTCTTATCCAATCAGGAACCGCAATGCTGGCCCAGGCGAATCAACGGACTACTTCGGTCTTGCAACTTCTTCAATAGCGCGTTAAAATATAGTAGACGCGCAGATTTGTTTTTTTATGGGGCCAATCTGTAGAGACGGGGATGTTAAAGGGGCGGCCTTTTAACAGTCCCCGGAGTTCTTTGACAAACACCCTCAAGTTAGACCACGGGTTACCGCAGCGTACAACGGCGCGAAAGGTTTATAAAGGATAAACCGGGATTTATTTCCGGATTTTTCTTTGATAATCCTTTCGTTCCGTCTCCGGCGACTCCGGGAGAAGCGGCGCGAACCTTCTCCCGGAATTACCGGATAGTACGGTTCGCCTTTGGCTATGGACAGCCGAAGGTTATACTAACTTCAAGGAGGGTTATATGATAATCAATCATAATATGAGCGCCCTGTATGCCAACCGCAACCTTGGGATAACCCAGGGTGATGTAGCAAAGAGCATTGAACGGCTCAGCTCAGGCCAGAGAATTAACCGGGCGGGGGATGACGCTTCCGGGCTTGCGGTCTCCGAAAAAATGCGGGGCCAGATCCGGGGGCTAAATCAGGCTGAACGCAATATCCAGAACGGCGTGTCCTTTATCCAGACTTCCGAAGGTTACCTTCAGGAGACCCAGGATATCCTGCACCGCATTCGGGAACTGTCGGTTCAGTCCGCAAACGGCATTTATATCGATGAGGATCGTATGCAGATCCAGGTGGAAGTTTCCCAACTGGTCGATGAAATCAACCGTATTGCGAGCCATGCCCAATTTAACGGCATGAACATCCTGACCGGGGCTTTTGCCAGGGATTCGGCAACAGGCCGGGTTATGCAGATCCAGGTGGGAGCTAATATAGATCAGAACGAACGGGTCTATATCGGAACCATGACTGCCCAGGCCCTTGGTTTACAGAACGTTCAAGAGGAAAACGGGACCATTAATATTGCCGGCCCTGAACAAGCAAATCAGGCAATCGGCACTATTGACGCCGCATTAAAGCAGATTTCTAAACAACGGGCCGATCTCGGCGCGTACCAGAATCGGTTTGAAATGGCTGCCCAAGGGGTTGCCATTGCGGCGGAAAATCTCCAGGCGGCCGAATCCCGGATCCGAGATGCGGATATAGCCGCGGAAATGGTTACCTATACCAAGGATCAAATTTTGTCCCAGGCGGGGAGCGCTATGCTGGCCCAGGCCAATGTACGGACCCAGTCTGTATTACAACTCCTTGGTTAAAATTTCGGATCGAATTTTTCATGTTACAGCGTGCCAAGAGACTTCTGGACGTCGTCTTTTGAAACGCGCAATCAAATGATTGTTTGGACGAGGAAGATCGCGCCCTTCCCCGTCCTTTTTTTTAAGACACGCTTTCCGGGCGTTCGCGCGGAAAGATACCCTATAAACATAGGGAGGTACCTATGAGTATGTATATAAGCACAAGAGAAAATAGTTTTGCCCCAACGGGAATAAAATTTGTTCCGCCCCAGGAACTATTCCAGGATAGAAGCGCTCCGCGGCAGCAGCAAATCGCGGGACAAAGGGCATTTGAAGCATCCCTTCCGGGGAACCGGGAGGAGGAAAATTTTCAAACAACCGCGGCCGATCTTGAACGGGTTATTCTTGCTTTTAACAAAAAACTTAAATTTGTCGTGGATCATGAATCCCATGAAGTTATTGTTAAGGTAATAGATTCTGAGACCGATAAGGTTATCAAAGTACTCCCGCCTGAAGAATTGCAGCGGCTTCATAGTAAAATTAAAGAAACCATAGGTTTTTTGTTTGATGAACGGGTTTAATTAACAGGGGATTGCCGAGAATTATCTTTCAGGTGTGTCTCTATGAGCCCCCGCTTATACTGGAGGGAGCATACAGGAGCGTATGTCCGATATTTATGTACCAGGTGTAAAAAGCCGGTTTAGCACAGAAAAACTCATTGAAGATCTCATGAAGGTGGAACGGCTTCCGAAAGAGCGGGCCGAAAAGAATTTAGAAAATTTAAAGAACGAAAAAGCCTACTGGCAGGAATTAGGGCGGCGCGTCAGCTCCCTGCGGGACAGCGCCCGGCTCCTCTACTCTTTTCAAAATCCCTTCAACGACCGGCGGGTGCTTTCATCAAATGAATCCGCTATTACCGGAACCGCTACCCGGGAGGCGATTGAACAGGAGCGGAGTTTTACGGTCAAACAGATAGCCCGGGCGGACCGGTTTTTATCCGCTCCTCTGGAAGAGTCCTTTAAGGTGGACAGCGGGACCTATACTTTTTCCGTGGGAAAGGATGAAATTTCCTTTGCCTTCCGGGGAGGTTCCCTCCAGGACTTTGCCGAAGCCCTAAACCGCCGGGGCCGGGACAAACTCCAAGCGAGCCTGGTAACGGTTGAACCGAAAACCAAATCCCTTTTTATCGAATCCAAAGTAACCGGGGCTGAAAACCGCCTTGTTTTTTCAGCCGACGCGGAAACCCTGGCAATCAAGACTGGAATCGCGGAAAAAGCGGAGGATTCCTCCCGGGAGATAAAGCTGGAGGCCGCTTCTCTCAATTTACCCTCCCCGGATCCCGGGGGAAAACTGGCTGAGATTCGGGGGGATGCCCTGCAGGTCGCCGCCGGCGGCATGGCGGGCATCACCGTTACTCCGGGGATCAAATCCTCCCCCGCCCTGGTATTACAGTTTGAAGCCGCCCTCAATGCATGGTATGAAGAAAATTCCCCTGTCCCGGATTCTCCGCCGGGTCCCTTAATGCCTCCCGCCGGCTCGGTAACGTATGGGGGAATTACCATAACAAACGCGCCTTCCTCGGTACCTGTTCCTCCCCCGGAAACTCCGGAACCGCCCCGGAGGGTTGATGATTGGAGCCTGTTATCCCTTGGCTTTTCCGACGGTTCCAGCGCTTCCCTGCCGCCCCTGGAGGATTCCGAAGATTTTAATGCCTATCAGTTCCCGCTGGGGGATATTGCCGGGGACAGGACTATCAGTTCCATAGAAATAACCAATAATAATACCCACCGGGACATTTCCCTCCGGAATATCCGGTTTTTTGATCCTGAAGCCCCCCGGGGGCTTAAACCCCGTAATCCCATTTCTTTGGCCCAGGACGCGGTGGTCGGCATGGAAGGAATCGAAATAAAACGCCCGGCCAATCTTATTGACGATCTGATCCCCGGGGTGGTTCTCACTGCCAAAGAACCGTCGGATCATCCGGTCCGCCTGGGAATAGAGCCGGACCGGGAATCCATTAAAGAGACTATCATATCCCTGGTGGGAAACTATAACCGGCTCATGGCGGAACTTAATGTTCTGACCCGGAACGATGAAACGATAATTCACGAGCTTTCTTACCTTTCCGCGGAGGAGCAGGACGCGCTGAAAAAAAAATTGGGAACCTTTGCCGGCGATTCGGCCTTAACCCAGTTTAAAAACAGTTTGCAGCGGATTGCCGCCGCTCCTTACCTTACTTCCGCGGGACAGCGGGATGCGGCCCTGCTGTCCCAAATCGGCATCGGCACCGATGTCCGCCGGACCGGAGTCTCCGGGGGTTATGATCCTTCCCGGTTACGGGGTTATCTCGAAATTGACGAGAAGTTCTTGGATACGGCTTTACAGAGCCCTTTAGACGCGCTTCAGCAGCTTTTCGGTTACGACAGCGACGGGGATCTTATTATTGACACGGGTTTTGCCCATGCCCTTGAAACTGTTTCCCGGCCTTTTGTAGAAACCGGGGGAATCATCAGCTTAAAAACAGGGACCATTGATTCCCGTATAAGCAGGGATGAACGGCGGCTTACAACTTTGGAGCAGCAACTGGCGGCAAAGGAAGCGGCCTTAAAAAATCAGTACGGTCAAATGGAAGGCGCCTACGACCGCCTGGAACGGATGTCCGCATCCCTCGATCAATTCAGCCGCCAGAGTAATAATGCTAATAACAGGTGATGCAGTATGGATATAACCATTAACGGGAAACCGGCGGATATTACTCTGGAATCGGAAAAAACGCTGGGGGATTTTTTAACCGGCCTTGAGGCATGGCTTGAAAGCGCCGGGCACCGGGTAAGCGGGATTCAGCTTGACGGGAAGGATGTCGGCGCCGATGCCCTTTCCGGTTCCCTGGGACGGGATCTTCGGGAACTTGGAACCATCGCCGTTAAGACCCTTTCATGGCCGGACCTCGCGGCCGAGGCCTTGCTTTGTACCCTGGAGAATGTTTGTGCCTGGGAAAAGGCTTCCCCTGAGGATAAACCTCTTATCCTGGAGAACTGGAGGGAAGGTCCCGCCGGCCATTTCCTTGCGGAACAGATTCCGGATATTTCCGGGGAAGTTGAAAAAGTCCTGGAAGGGAAAGGGTTTACCCCCGGAGAAATAAAACCGCTTTTTGAAGAACGCCTGCGGGAATTAGGGAATCCCCGTGGCGAATTGGAAAGCATGGAAACCCTGGTAAGCGCCATAGCCGCGCGGCTCGAGGATCTTCCCCTGGACATTCAAACCGGAAAGGACGAACGGGCGGCGGAGACGGTGCAGTTGTTTTCCCATATTGCGGAAAA
>JAITRD010000239.1 GCA_031288575.1 Treponema sp.
CCGCCGCCCAGGCCGGTACAAAATGTTGTTTTTGGCGCCATCCTCTTGCTGCTCTTTATTGCGGTATGCCGGCTTTTTTCCCCCTTTTTTACCGTTTTATTATGGTCCATTCTCTTATACATTCTCCTGTCCCCCCTGCATAACCGGATAGTAAAAAAGCTGGATGTTGCCACAACCCGGGGGATGATCCTCAAAAACCTTTGGGCGGTCCTGTTCGCCCTGGGGACGGTGATCCTCATCATCCTGCCCGTCTTTTTTGTGGCCGTGCAGTTTTTTAAGCAGATCATAGAGTTTATCCATTTGGCCCGGGAGGTGTTCACCAACCGGCCCGGAATTCTTCAGGACATTTTCCAAAGCATTGCGGTTTTTATTGAGGATATTACCGCCAATCAGGTAAGCATAAGCGGCGACGACATTCAGCGCAGGATCGTGGTCCTCTTAACTTCGAGCCTGCAAAACCTGGTCGTTATCAGCAGCGACGTGGCCCGCCATGTGGGAACCTTTGTGGTGGGCCTCTTCCTGATGATCTTTTGCCTTTTTTTCTTTTATATGGACGGTTCCGATTTGTCCCACCTGGTGTTGCGGGCCATCCCCATCCGCAAGGAATATCTTAGCGCCCTGGTGGGCAAATTTAAGGATATTACCCGGAACCTCTTTTTCGGATACATCATGGTGATTTTGGTCCAGGCGGTAATGGCCTTTATTATCTTTAGTATTTTCGGAATCAAGGGGGCCCTGGTCCTGGCGGTTTTGACCCTTATCGCCGTATCCATTCCCATATTCGGCGGGGGCCTGGTATGGCTGCCCATAGGGATCGTGAAGATTGTAAACGGCGAATTCCTGTCGGGGATTGTTTTTATTATCGTTTCGGGTTTTTTTATTTCCACCCTGGACAATTTTTTGCGCCCCCTTCTTTTGCGGGACCGGCTCCAGCTGCATCCCCTGATTATATTCCTTGCCATCCTGGGCGGGGTGAGCACCCTGGGGTTTAACGGCCTGGTTTTAGGGCCCATAGTGGTTATTATATTCCTTACGGTTTTGGATTTATTCCTGACGGAACATAAGATAGAAGAACAGGAACATGGAGCGGAAGTATGAACGCGATTATTACCGTGGTGGGTACCGATAAGGTGGGTATCATCTCTAAAATCAGCGCCTTTTTGGCGGAGCGGACCATCAACATCGAGGATATCAGCCAAACCGTTTTGTCGGGCAACTTTGTCATGATGATGATGGTTGATTTGTCCCGGAGCGCCAAGGATTTGGAGACCCTTAAGGCGGAGCTTAACGGCATTGGGAAGGAAATGAATGTCTCCGTCAGCCTGATCCACGAGCAGGTTTTTAGCGCAATGCACAGGATTTAGGGCACGCTTATGCTTTTTACTCCCTATGAAATTAAAGAAACGGTGGATATGTTTCTCCGGTATAAACTGGACATCCGGGCTATTACCCTGGGGGTTTCCCTTCTGGATTGCGTCTGCCCTTCCGGCGGGGAAGCCCGGCGGAAAATTCGGGAAAAGCTCCTGAGGGTGGCGGGCCCCCTGGTTAAGACCGGCCGGGAAATCGAAGTCGAATACGGCATCCCCATTATTAATAAACGGGTGTCGGTAACCCCCCTGGCGCTTATCGCCGGGGCCTGCGAGGAGGAGGACTACAGCCCCTTTGCCCTGGTTTTGGACGGGGTCGCGGCGGAACTGGGGGTTGATTTTGCGGGGGGCTTTTCCGCCCTGGTTCAAAAGGGCTTTTCCGCCGGGGACCGCCGGCTTATAGATTCCATTCCCCGGGCCCTTTCCCTGACCGAGCGGGTCTGTGCTTCGGTGAATGTGGCGGGCAGCAAAAGCGGCATCAACATGGACGCGGTGCGCCTTATGGGGGAAGTGATTAAGGCAACCGCGGAAAAGACCGCCTCCCAGGACGGTATCGGCTGCGCCAAGCTCGTGGTGTTTTGTAACGCCCCGGAGGATAATCCCTTTATGGCCGGGGCCTTCCACGGGCCCGGAGAGGGGGAGAGCTGCCTTAATGTGGGGGTTTCCGGCCCCGGGGTGGTTAAGGCCGCCCTGGAAAGCCACCGGGAGGCGGGTTTTGACGAACTGGCGGATATCATCAAAAAGACCGCCTTTAAGATTACCCGGATGGGCCAATTGGTGGGTATGGAAGCGGCCAGGCGGATGGGGGTTCCCTTCGGCATCCTGGATCTTTCCCTGGCCCCTACCCCGGCGGTGGGGGATTCGGTGGCCCGGATCCTGGAGGAGATGGGCCTGGAAGCCGCGGGCACCCACGGCACTACCGCGGCCCTGGCCATGCTTACGGATATGGTCAAAAAGGGGGGGGTGATGGCTTCCACCCAGGTGGGGGGCTTTTCCGGGGCTTTTATCCCCGTTTCCGAAGACGAAGGGATGGTGGCTGCAGTCCGTTCCGGTTCTATCAGCCTGGACAAACTGGAAGCCATGACCTCGGTGTGTTCCGTGGGACTGGATATGATAGCCCTTCCGGGGGATACCAGCGCCGCCACCATTTCCGCCATTATCGCCGATGAAATGGCCATCGGCATGGTAAACAATAAAACCACCGCGGTACGGGTTATCCCGGTCCCGGGCAAAAAGGCCGGGGACTGGGCCGAGTTTGGCGGCCTTTTGGGGGGCGCCCCCATTATCGGGGTGAACCCGGCAAAAAGCGACGGCTTTATCGCCCGGGGCGGCCGGATCCCGGCGCCGATCCACAGTTTTAGGAATTGAGCCGGGGGAAAGGACTAAACTTGACCCGCAAAATTCTGTGTAATTCCCCTCCTATGCGGACCTGCTCAAGCAAAGCGGGTCAAATTTAGCCTAAAAAGGGGATAATGGTACTCGGGTAATAAATTTACCGCCGGAATTGTGGGTCAAGTTTAGAACCCAGGCCCGGGGAGGTAGTATATTAACTATATGCCCTCCCAAATTCTGCATACCCTTTTCGGGGAAGACGTGATAAGCGGGATATACCGGCGCATAGGCAGGGATTTTGGTATTGTGGCCGACAAGGCTCTGGAAAAGATCCGCCTTCATTATAAGGCCGCCTTTACCCTGGGCTGCCAGGGGCCGGATATTTTTTATCATAACCAGAGGGCCCGGCCGGTAGCCCTGGAATACGGCGCCCTGCTCCACCGCCGGGG
>JAITRD010000266.1 GCA_031288575.1 Treponema sp.
TCCGCAAGAAAGCAGGTGGTTTTAAGGACCCGGTCAAATCCCGAACCGGCGGCTTCCAAAACCGCCCCCAGGTTTTTAATTACCTGCTCGGTTTGTTCCGCGATGCCGGTTCCCGCCACCTCGCCGGTCTCGGGGGATAAGGGAATCTGGCCCGAAGTAAAAACCAGCCCGCCGGATACCAGGGCCTGAGAATAGGGGCCTATCGCGGCCGGGGCGGCTTTCGTTTGAATCACATGCATGATAACGCTCCTTGATGAGGGATATTTCCCAGTACCCATTTATACCCCAAAAATTTTCCCTTTTAAACCCCTTGATCAGGGAGGCTTTTTCAAAATTACGCCATTGAATCACCCGGTGCATTATGTTATGCTCAATTAAAGAATGGGGGATAGCAATGACCGTAGCGGAAGCGGTGAAATTATTAGAAGGACAATTTTTTTGCGGCGAAGATAAAGCGGATTTAGAGATAGTCTCCGCCTGCGGAGCGGATCTCATGAGCGATGTCATGGCCTTTGTTAAGGACCGGGTGCTTCTCCTGACCGGTCTGGTGAATCCCCAGGTTATACGGACCGCCGAGCTTCTTGATATCCACTGCATAATCTTTGTCCGGGGAAAAAGTCCCGGCCGGGATATGATCGACATGGCCGAAGAAGCGGGCATAATCCTGGGCGGAACCAAGCTCCCCATGTTTCTTGCCTGCGGGAAATTATACGAAGCGGGGCTTAAGACCGGCGGCACCCGGCGCATCTAGGATGATTTCCGGAAAGGGGACGCATTTTACCAAACAATCCCTGCGGAGGGAGATCAAGGGGCGCCTTAAAAATTTGGCTCCCGAAGAGTTTTTGAAGGAAGGGGCGCGGGCCTCTTCTTCCCTGTTATCCTGCCCCTACTGGCCGGCGCACCGGTCGATTCTTGTTTTTCTTTCCCTCGATCTTGAAATTGATACAAGTCCTCTTTTAAAAAACGCCTTTCCCCATCAAAAAACAATTTTCGCCCCGAGGGTCGAGGGCAGCCGAATCCGTTTTTACCGCGTTCCCTCCCCGGAGGGCCCCTGGCGGCACGGTTTTTTTTTATCCGGGAACCCGCCGGGGACGGAGAAGCCCTAAAAGCCGGGGACGCCCCCCTGCTCATTATTGTGCCCGGCCTCGCCTTTGACCGGGAGGGGAACCGTTTAGGCCGCGGCAAGGGTTATTACGACCGTTTTCTTGCGGAACTTGATGGGGCGGGGTATAGTTATGTTACCATCGGTTTTTGTATGGAAGCTCAGGTAGTTCCCCGGCTGCCCCGGGAAAGCTGGGATAAAAATATGAATGCCCTCTGTACCGCCGGGGAATTTATCGTTTTTAAATAATAAGGAGGATTGTATGGAAAAAACAATGAAGGCGGCTTATCTCCCCGGCAACAGCAGGGTGATCCTCAAGGACTGTCCCGTACCGCAGCCGGGATGGGGACAGGTATTGGTAAAAATGAAGGCTTCCACGATTTGCGGCAGCGATATCCGCGCCATTTACCGGGAGCATGTGGGAAAGGGCCCTGAAGGCTACCAAGGGGTCATTGCGGGACATGAACCCTGCGGGCAGGTAGTGGAAGAGGGGCCGGGGATCAAACGCTTCAAAAAGGGCGCCCGGGTAATTGTCTACCATATTTCAGGATGCGGAGTCTGCCATGATTGCCGTATGGGTTATATGATATCCTGTTCCTCCCCTCTCCGGGCGGCTTACGGCTGGCAGCGTGACGGGGGCATGGCCGAGTATATCCTCTGTGATGAAAAGGACCTGGTGGAATTGCCCGATGAATTGAGTTACACCGACGGCGCCCAGGTAGCTTGCGGGTTCGGTACCGTTTATGAGGCCATCCAGAAGGTGGGTGTCGGCGGAAGCGACGCGGTTCTGGTGGTAGGCCTGGGCCCGGTGGGCCTGGCAGCGCTGATGCTCTGCCGGGCCATGGGCGCGGGGCAATTAATCGGCATTGAGGGAAACCCCTTCCGGGCGGAACTGGCAAAAAAGCTGAATCTGGCGGACCAGGTTTTGTCCCCCGGCGAATCCAATGAAGCAGAAGTCAAAGCCCTTACCCATGGCCGCGGAGTCGAGCGGGCCTTTGATTGTTCCGCCAGTGACGGCGGCCGGGCTACCGCCATTCGGGCCGCCCGGCAATGGGGAAAAATTGCCTTTGTCGGGGAGGGAGGCGGGGTAAACTTTAACCCAAGCCCGGACATCATCCATCCCCAAAAAACCATTTATGGAAGCTGGGTTACCAGTATCTGGCGCATGGAAGATTTAACGGAAGAACTGGTTCGCTGGAATCTGCATCCCGAAATTCTGGTAACCCACCGTTTTCCCCTGGAAAAAGCCGGCGACGCCTACCAGCTCATGGCGGAGGGCAACTGCGGCAAGGTTGCGGTTTGTTTTGACGAGGAACTGCCGCCCCGTCAGGATAGGCAGGAAGGGTAAATTTTTTAATTAAAAAGCCCGAAATCCAAAAAGAAAAAAGGAGAACCTCGGAGTAAGCGCCGAGGTTCTTTGTCAATTAGGGAATTGCAGCTTTATTGTCCAATTGGACATTCTCCCGCGAAACGGTTTTAAATCCATGCTCCGGTTTAAAAAGTCTTTACCCTGAGGCTTTCCCAATTTTGCATCTTTTCTGAAACAAAAACAGCCCGGAAAGTTCAGCGGGGCATGGCAGACGGCCTTTCAAAGAAAGCTCCCCGGAGTTCCGTTCCGCGGAGAAACATCTATATTATTCCCCCGCAGCCGGCGCTTTTGGAGTCCGGGGTTTCCTTGGAGCGGCGGCATCTTTTTTAGGGCTCCCTCTTTTTGCAACGCCGTTTTTTGCGGCAGCCGCCGCTTTCTTAACCGAAGAGGACTGTTTTTTAGCTTTGGGAAGCTTTTTCAGGATATCCGCTAACTCAGGGTCTCCTTCCAGTTGAGCCAAGTCATAGTTATTTTGCAACTCCACCCAATATTGAACGGGATTACCGAAATATTTTGACAAGTGCAATGCGATACGCAGACTTATTTTTGCCTTGTTTCCCAGAATCTGCCTGATGATAGATTGACTCAACCCAATGTCCTCCGCGATTTTTGCGGGGGTAAGTCCGTACTCATCAAGAAACTGTTCTTTCAGGACCGT
>JAITRD010000313.1 GCA_031288575.1 Treponema sp.
GCCGACCCGGTTACGAGGATATCGGCTCCCGCGGCTCTGGCCAGGGGGGCGGTGGATTCATTGATCCCTCCGTCAACGGAGATTAGAAAGGACAAATCTTTAAGCTCCCGGATATGAGCCAGCCTTTTCACCTTCTCAAGACATTGCGGGATGAGGGCCTGTCCGCCAAAGCCGGGATTAACAGTCATCACCAGGACAAGGTCCGTATAGGGAAGCAATTCTTCCAAAAGGGATACGGAGGTAGAGGGAACCACGCTGATGCCCGCTTTTTTCCCAAGCTCCCGGATAGCGGCCAGGAGCCGGTGGGAATGAACCGTTGCCTCTGTATGGAAGGTGATATAATCGGCGCCGGAACGGGCGAATTCGCCGATCAGTTTCTCCGGCTCACAGGCCATGAGGTGGACGTCAAAGCAGAGGGAAGAGTGGGGCCGGAGATCCCCTACCACCTTCGGCCCAAAGGTAAGGTTAGGAACAAAATGGCCGTCCATTATATCAAGATGTATCCACTCCGCGCCGGAACCGTTGATTTCCCTCACCGCGGCGGCAAAGCAGGAAAAATCCGCGGAAAGCAGCGAAGGAGCGATAATCGGGTCTTTCATATCCCCATGATAAATCCCCCTCCCCTTCTTGTAAAGGCGACAGGATCGGGCGACCAGCAGGCTATTGCCAAATATGTCTAAAATGGTATAATACGAAAGTTATACTTAATATCAGATTGTATGAAACTATTCAAGCCATGAACGCGGAAACATCGGTACAGGGGCTCATTCAGAAGGCCTATGACAAGCTGAAAACCTCTGACGCATCTTCAGCCCTTTTGGCATTGGAGGAAGCTCTTAGGATAAATTTTGAACACCCCGAAGTGGTTTATGCCCTGCAATGCCTTAATTGGTGGCTGGAACGGACCAGCCGGCTTGGGGAATTTCGGGATGCCTATGACAAGGGAGGGTTCATCCTGTCCCAATGGAAATCCTATTATACCTTTTTAGAGCGAATAAAGGGGGAATATGATCCCTGCCAGTACGCGATAAAGCGGTTTGTTTTTTCCACCGCCCTGCAATTTTTTGAGGACATCCTGGGAGACGGGGTGAACCAGCATGAACCGAGCCTTTTGCTCCAGGTAGGGCGCTGTTATAAGGGGGTAGGAAATTACGATTTAGCCCTTAAATACCTGGAGCAAGCGGGGCGGTTTAAGCGGGAGGACGGGGAAACTTTGGCGGAACTGGCGGATGTTCATGCCCTTTTGGAGGAAACCCGGATTGCCAAGGCCCTGTTTCGGGAGGCCTTTTTCCTGGATCCCCAGGGAATTGACCTGCGTTCCATGGAATCGGAACTGATCCTCCGGCTCCGGAACCGGGTAAAGGATTTGGGATATACAGGCTCGGAATTGCCCGAATGGATTCCTATTTACGGCTGTCTTTTCGGGGTTTTTTCCGTAAAGCGGGAACTAAAACCGGTTGAACTGGGCAGGCTGAAGCAGTCCATTTTTGCTTTGGAAAATGAAATCCGCGCTCATTCCGATAAAAACGGGCTGCTGGTTCCCCGGCTCATTAACCGGTATTTCTGGCTGATCGATCATTATGAGAACGTCCGGGAGGATCCGGGCCTTATTGAAGAGACCATGCTGAGAATAAAACTTATTGATCCGGTCATTTATGAGCGGTATAGGAATTAGAGTTTTTATAATGGCGCCCAATGGGCAAGGAGTTAAGAGATGTCTGAAATTCTCCTGAAGAATGTACAGGAAATGCTGAATGAGGAAAAGTGGACTCGGGCCACCCTTAGTAATTATTCTACCAGCCAGTTTAAGGAATTAGATTTGCTCCTTAAGGAAGCCCAAGAAGCGCGGGTCACCGACGAGCTTAAAAAGCTTTGTGATGATCACCTGGTGCATACCAAAAACACCATCATTGCCTTATATCTCGCGGGCATGATTGCCCTGTCCCGGCAGATTATTGATGATTCGGCTCTGGTTAATTTGGTAACCATTTTTATGGATAACCATAAATGGAATATTGTAAAATACCTCTGCGAGCGGATCCTTGATTACGGGGAATCCAAATTTGCTCTGCGCACCCTTGCGGATTGTTACAAAAACGATAATGAAGAAAACGCTATCTACGGTGTCTGGGAACGTTTGGTTAAGGTAGACCCGGAAGAAGCGGATCTGGCTAAAGCTCTTGCGGAATATTTTGAAAAACAGGGGGATCTTGAGCGGGCGGTGGATTATTATAAAAAGGCCCTGCACAGGTACATTAACAAGCAGCTTTTTACTAATGTCCGGGAAATTTGGGAAAAAATTCTGGAATATTGTCCCGAGGATATTGATTTTTTTCTTCATGTGCAAAAAAAGATTGCTAAAAACATCAGCGATGATAAGGCGGTATTGCTCCTGCAAGATGTGTATGATTCCTGTAAAAAACGGAAAGATATTGACACTGCCGTTGCGCTTTTAAAAATCATCCTTCAATATGACGAAAAGGATGTTCAGGCCAGAAAAGAAATTACCGATTGTTTCCGGGAAAAATATGCCGATCACAGCCAGTTGGAGGAATATATCCGGATTTCCAACCTCTCCCAAAACTGGCGCAATGTCTATGAAGCTATTACGGATTTTGAAAAACACATTGCCTTTGACAAGGGGAATTATGTCTATCACCGCACTTGGGGGGTTGGGCGCATTTCTGCTGTCCAGGGGGATGAAATCGTCATAGACTTTGCTAAAAAACGGGGACATTCCATGTCCTTAAAGATGGCGGTAAATGCCCTTCAGACTTTGTCCAAAAATCATATCTGGGTTTTAAAGGCGGTCCGGGAAAAGGAAAAACTCCATGAACGGATTAAAAATGACTATACCTGGGCTTTAAAAACAGTGATCAGAAGCTTTGGGAATTCCTGCGATCTTAAGCGGATTAAAATGGAACTGGTACCCTCCATTCTTTCCGCCGGAGAATGGACCACCTGGAGCATTAAAGCCCGGGAGATCCTGAAATCGGACCCGTCCTTTGGGGTAAGCCCCGAGAATATTGATATTTATACTGTCCGGGAACGGCCCATCAGCATTGAGGAAAAGCTCTACAATGAATTTAAAGCGGAGCGGAACTTTTTTGACCGGGTTTTAACCATCCGTAGTTTTGTCGCCCAAAAAGACGCGGAGCCTGATTCAGAATATTTCACGGAAATGTTCGCCTATTTTTCCGGGTATCTGCGCTCCTGGAATCAGGTGACCGAACAGGTGCTCGCTTCCTACCTCCTGGTAAAGGATCTGGCGGGCCAATACCCCCATTTGGGAGCGGGGCTGCAATTAAATTTTCCCGATCTTTTTTACGGCATCGAAGATATACCCGCCGTTTTTTTAAATTTCAAAGACAATAAATTAAAAGAAGAATTTCTCCGTCACATCAAACTATTTATTCCTGAGTGGGCGGATATTTATGTAAAACTGTTTCCCTACGCCCTGAACCATTCCATTGTCGTGAACCTGGAAAAGGAAGGCTACGAGGATAAACTCGTTGCTATGGCGGTTCATTGTTTTGAAAATTTCCGGGAATACCGGGAAGCGGTGGTATGGCTTTTTAAAAACGCCGGGGAAGAGTCCTGGTACAAAAAGGCGGGAATTCCTTTTGAAAAACAGCTTATCACCTTAGTTCATATTCTGGACATTACTTACCGGGAGATTGAAAACCACCGGGAAACCTCTGAGAACCGGAAAATCAATAAACAGGTCTATACGATACTGTTTAAGGACGGGGTTCTCTCTTCCTTTATTGATAAAGCCGACGCGGATACTATTATCCGGATCTATACTTTTCTTGAGGATGTGAAGGATCTGGATCCCGCGGATAAATTAAAACTCAAAAGCCGCATTCAGGATAAGTATCCCAACTTCAAATTCTTTGGCGATATAGAAAAAACGGTGACTACCCGGGGGCTTCTGGTTACTACCGCCATGTACGAGGAAAAACAACGCCAGTTAGTTCATATTATGGATGTGGAGGTTCCGGCTAATTCTAAGGAGATTGCTTTTGCCCTGTCTTTGGGGGATCTGCGGGAAAATGCCGAATATAAAGCCGCTAAGGAAAAACAGGAGATCCTTAATTCTACGGTGGCAAAACTTAAAGATGAAATTGAGCGGGCTCAGTTATTTGATCCCGCTGCGGTTAACACAAAACGGGTTTCTTTTGGGACCAAGGTTACCCTCCTAAACGACGCCAATGGGGAATCGGAAGAATACACCATCCTCGGTCCCTGGGAATCGGACCCCGAGAACCGGATTATCTCTTATCTTTCTCCCTTTGGAGCCGCTATTTTGAATAAAACCGTGGGAGAACGGTTTGAGTTTTCTATTAATGATGAGAAGGTCTCCTATGCGGTGGAAAAAATTATGCCGGTTGTTTTTGAGACGGTAAGAGGATAATTCCGGGTAAACAGCAGGCCCGCGAGAGAACCCGGTTAGCTTTCGCGGGCTAAGGCCCGCTTTTAACCTCGCGATTTTCCACCGGCGGATTCTTGGCTGGCTTATTTGAAGGTTTCCTTGATATTTATTATCATGAATTTAGTGAAACAGACATTGATAAAAAAAATGATACCCGCCCTTATCCTGTTTGGATGCTTTGTTTCCGTTTTAGCCGGTCAACAAAACCCTGATTCGGGAAATCCCATAGATTTGGTGGTGGTTTTAGATACTTCTTCGGGAATAAGCGGTTCCTACCAGGAAGTCCGGGATTATCTTATCGGGCCCTTCCTTTTAGAATACCTCCGTATCGGCGATACCTTTCACCTTATTTCTTTTTCAGATACAGCCCGGATAGAAATTGCCCGCCGTGTTGAAGGGATAGGGGACGTGGAAACAATTATCGGCAGGATTCTTCTTATGTATCCCCTGGATCCTGCCTCCGACATTGCCGCCGCCCTGGAATTTACCGAAACCTACACCGCTTCCCTGCCGGACACGCGGCGGAAAAAAGTATTAATCCTCTCCGGCGGCATTTCCCGGAAAAGGGCTGATGAAACCGGAGAAAACTTGCAAAATCTTATTGCCCGGACAGGTTCCCGCCTCAGCCGTTACGGAGCGGATCTCCAGTATCTGGCAATTCCCCTCGCCGGCGAGCGCCCCCGCTCAGGAAGAACCCCTGCCGCTAGCGCCCGCCTACCGCTCCCATCCGCTACGCCTATAGTTTCCGCAACCGGACAGCAGACAAGGGAGCCCCAGCCGGCGGCGCCCCCTGTGGGGCGGGTACCGCCGGCTCAGGCGAACCAGGCATCGGCGCCAGGGAACCCGGTTCCCGCATATCCGGCGCCGGTCAGGCCTGAGGTTTCCGCGACTAAGCAGCAGACGAGGGAGCCTCAGCCGGTACAAGCGCCCCCTGCGGGGCGGGGAACACCAGCCCCGGTGAACCCGGCATCGGCGCCAGGGACTCTGGTGCCCGCAAATCCAGCGCCGGCTTTGTCTGAGGTTTCCGCGACCAGGCAACAGGCAAGGGAGACTCAGCCGGTGCTAGCGCCCTCTGCGGGGCGGGCACCGGCTCCGGCGAACCCAGTTCCCGTAAATCCGGCGCCGGTCAGGCCCGAGGTTTCCGCGACCAGGCAGCAGACGAGGGAGACTCAGCCAGCACAAGCGCCCTCTGCGGGGCGGGTACCGCCGGTGCCGGTGAACCCGGTTCTCGTAAACCCGGCGCCGACCAGGCCTGTGTTTCCTATAATCGGACAGGCAAAGGAGTCCCAATCGGCCCAGACATTATTGCCGGAGTGGGCAGACCCGGTTCCAGTGAAGCCGGTGCCGGTTAAGCCTGAGGTCTCCGCAAATAGGCAGCAGACGAGGGAGCCCCAGCTGGCGCTAACACCCTCTGCGGGGCGGACAGCACCGGCTCAGGCGAACCAGGTTCCCGCAAATCCGGCGCCGGTCAAGCCTGTGTTTCCTATAATCGGACAGGCAAAGGAGTCCCAACCGGCCCAGACATTATTGCCGGAGTGGGCAACCCCGGTTCCA
>JAITRD010000202.1 GCA_031288575.1 Treponema sp.
TGGCCACCATGCTCTGCTTTATCACCACCGATCTGGCAATTTCCCGGGAACTCCTGGACAAGGCCCTGCGCCGGGCGGTGAGGCTTTCCTTTAACCGCCTTACCGTGGACGGGGATACCTCCACCAACGACATGGTCCTGGTTCTGGCCGGGGGGGCGGCGGGGAATCCCCCGGTCACCGCCGAAGACTCCGGGTACGAGGCCTTCGCGGCGGCCCTGGAGGCCCTCTGCGTAAAGCTCGCCCGGGCTATGGCCCGGGACGGGGAAGGGGCCTCCCGGCTTATGACCGTCAGTCTCCGGGGCGCGGCGGATGAGGAAGGCGCCGAAATCCTGGCAAAATCCGTGGCCGCTTCCAGCCTGGTCAAGGCCGCCTGTTTCGGCGCCGACGCCAACTGGGGCCGGGTCCTCTGCGCCCTGGGTTACGCCGGGCCGGCCTTTGACCCCGATAAGGCGGAGGTCCATTTTGGGAGCCGGGCCGGGGAAATCCTGGTCTGCCGCAACGGCGCCGCGGTTCCCTTTTCCGAGGAGGATGCCAAGAAGATCCTTTCGGAGGAGGAGATCGAAATTCTCATCTCCCTGGGGGACGGCCCCGGTTCCGCCCTGGTTTGGGGTTGCGATCTGACCTATGATTATGTCAAGATCAACGGGGATTATCGGTCCTAAAAGAAGGGGAAAATAATGAAGGATATCAATATCACGAATAACGAACGGGCGGAGGTGTTGATCCATGCCCTGCCCTATATTCAGCGGTTCCGGGGCAGAACCGTGGTGGTTAAATACGGCGGTAACGCCATGATCAACGCCGAACTTAAGGCGGCGGTTATCCATGATGTGGTTCTTATGGCCTGTGTCGGGATCCGGGCAATATTGGTCCACGGGGGCGGGCCGGAGATTGAGGGGGTCCTGAAAAGGATGGGGAAGGAGAGCCGTTTTGTCGGGGGCCTGCGTTACACCGACGAGGAGACCATGGAAGTGGTACAGATGGTACTCTGCGGCAAGGTGAATAAGGATATCACCGCCCTGATCCAGCAGGCCGGCGGTCGGGCCATGGGGATCTGCGGCATCGACGGGGCCCTGCTCCGGGCCCGGCGGCTCAAATCGGCGGGGGAAGATCTGGGGCTGGTGGGGGAGATCGAGACGGTGGATACCTCGGTGTTAGAGGCCCTTCTGGACTCCGGGACCATCCCGGTGGTATCTTCGGTGGCTCTGGGGACCGGGGAAGATGAGGGGCGGGTCCTCAACATCAACGCCGACACCGCCGCCGCCAAGATCGCCGCCGCGGTGGGGGCGGAAAAACTCCTCCTCATGACCGACGTGCGGGGCATTTTGCGGGAACTCGGGGACCCGGATTCCCTGATTAAGGTGGTGAACCGGCAGGACCTGGAGGCCCTGAAGAAAGAGGGGGTTGTAAACAAGGGGATGATCCCCAAGGTGGAATGCTGCCAGCTTGCCCTGGAAGGGGGGGTGAAAAAAGCCCACATCATCGACGGCCGTTTGCCCCACGCCCTGCTTATCGAGCTTTTTACCGATGAGGGTATCGGAACAATGATAGAATAGGGATCCGCCAATAAAATGGGGGTTCCTCAATCAAGGAGACATCATGGCTGACGTATTTATGAACACCTACCACCGGCTGCCGGTAACCTTTGCCAAGGGGGAAGGGGTCTGGCTTTCGGACGTTAAGGGGAAACGGTACCTGGATTTTTCTTCGGGCATCGCGGTGAATTGTCTGGGCCACGGATACCCGCCGCTGGTCAAGGCGATAGCGGATCAGGCGGCGAAATGCAACCATGTCTGTAACTACTACCAAAACGACGTGTCCGCGGCCTTTGCGGAAAAACTCGTCGCCGCCTGTGCCGGGATGCGGAAGGTGTTCCTGGCCAACTCCGGGGCGGAGGCCAATGAGGGGGCCTGTAAGATCGCCCGGAAATATTCCTTGAAAAAATACGGCCCCGGCCGGCACCGGATCGTTACCCTGAAGGGGAGCTTCCACGGGAGGACCATCACCACCCTTTCGGCCACGGGACAGGAGAAGTTCCACAAGGATTTTGGCCCCTTTACCGAGGGTTTCCTCTTTATACCCTCCGGGGATATAGACGCCCTGGACCGGGCCCTGGATCCTTCCTCCGTGGCGGGCCTCCTCGTTGAGGCCGTCCAGGGGGAAAGCGGCATCATCCCCCTGGATGATGCCTATATCGAGGCCGCGGCGAAATTCTGCGCCGAGCGGGATATCCTCCTGATGTTTGACGAGATCCAATGCGGGATAGGACGGACCGGAACCTTCCTCGCCCTGGAACATTACGGGGTCAAGGCGGATATTGTTACCCTGGCCAAGGGCCTTGCCGGAGGCGTCCCCGTGGGGGCGGTTCTGGCGGGGGAGAAGGCCGCGGATGTATTCGAGGCCGGGGATCACGGCTCCACCTTCGGGGGAAACCCCCTGGCCGCGGCGGCGGGGCTTGTGGTGATTGATGTGGTGAACAAGCCAGAATTTCTCAGGGAAATCGCCCGGAAGGGAGAACGGGTACTGGAAATCCTCCGGTCCTGGGAACACCCCAAAATCACGGCCGCCCGGGGCCGGGGCCTTATGATAGGGGTCGATATCACCGCCGAAGCCTGGCCGGTATTGGAAGCCGCCCTTGCCCGGGGGCTCCTCATCCTTTCGGCGGGAACCCACACCCTGCGTTTCCTGCCCCCCTATACTATCAGCGATGAGGAGTTAGACCATGGGCTTGGGATCCTCAAAAAAATTCTTGATTCTTAGGCGGATTATTCCTTAACTGCAATATACCGTGATTCCGCCGGTTCGTTCCGGCCTATGGATTCTCCCCCTTTTCCCGTGTTATACTCCTCCCATCCTGTGATGGTATGCGGAGTTATCCATGAAAAAGAAAATCGTTCTGGCCTATTCGGGCGGGTTGGATACCACGGTAATTATTCCCTGGCTTAAAGAAAATTACGACTGCGA
>JAITRD010000319.1 GCA_031288575.1 Treponema sp.
AATGAAGAAAAGCAAACCAAGGCCTTTCACGGACTCTACCGTAATTTATTGAATAATATGGTAGTCGGCGTATCCGCAGGATTTTCCAAGGTATTGGTGATAACCGGCGTCGGTTACCGGGCGGAAGTACATGGAGAACTCCTTTCTATGAGTTTGGGATATTCCACCGACATATTTGTAGGCATTCCCGAGGGGCTTTCAGTAACCGTGGAACCCAATGGGCGGGTAGTGGTGAGCGGCATTGATAAGCAGCGGGTAGGGGAATTTGCCGCCCAGGTTCGTAAGCTCCGGCTTCCGGAACCCTATAAGGGGAAGGGTATCCGGTATGAGGATGAACAAATCAGAAGGAAAGTCGGTAAATCCGGCGTTAAATAGGATTTAAATTATGCTGCGAAAAATGGTCGAAAAAGACAGAAAACGGCTTAAAAGAAAAACCCATATCCGCAAGCGGATTTCCGGCACGGCGGAGCGGCCCCGGATGACCGTTACCCGAAGCAACCGGGCCTTGTCCATCCAGATCATCGATGATACCAAGGGGCATACTCTGGCTTCCGCCTCGACTTTGGAAAAGGAATTAAGAACCATTAAGGCGACGGTGGAAGGAGCGGGACAGTTGGGAGAAATTTTGGGGAAGCGGCTTCTTGAACAAAACATAAAAACCATTGTTTTCGACAGGAACGGGTATTTGTATCATGGTGTAGTAAAGGCTATGGCCGACGGAGCCCGGAAAGCCGGGATCTTATTTTAGCCGGGGGACGGAATGGAACACTCACGGGATAGAGATCGGGATAGGAATTTTCAGGAAAAAGAAAAAGAATTTATCGAAAAGCTGGTAAAACTTAACCGCACCGCCAAGGTATCCAAGGGGGGACGCCGTTTTTCTTTTTCCGCCCTTACGGTGATTGGGGATCGGAAAGGTAATGTGGGATACGGTTTCGGCAAGGCTAATGACGTTTCCGAGGCAATCCGTAAAAGCATAGAACAGGCAAAACGGAACCTCGTGCCGTTTCCGATAAAAAACGGGACTATCCCCCATGAAATTCAGGGTATGTTTAAAGCTTCCCGGGTACTGCTCAAACCCGCATGTTCAGGCACGGGAATTATTGCCGGCGGGCCGGTACGGGCGATCATGGAAGCCGGGGGCGTAACTGATGTGCTCAGTAAGTCAATCGGGGCCTCAAGCCAATATAATGTGGTAAAAGCTACCTTTGAATGTATCAGCAAGATGATGGATGCCAAACTGGTTGCCAAAAACCGGGGTAAATCCTTAAAGGAATTGTGGGGTTAGTATGGCGGAGAAGATAAGGATACGTTTGATACGCAGCGTCATAGGGGTTTTGCCGAGACAACGGGCAACAGTCCGTTCCTTGGGTTTACGGAAGATCGGTTCGAGCGTCGAACAGGAAGCTAACCCGGCTATTTTAGGGATGATTAGGGCTGTTTCTCATTTGGTCGCGGTGGAGGATGTTAAATAATGTCTGATTTTAATTTACATGCCCCCAAAGGCGCCAATAAGCGGAAACGGATTATTGGCCGGGGCCAGGGTTCAGGAAGGGGGACCACTGCCGGGAAGGGGAATAAGGGACAAAAGGCCCGTTCCGGGGGCAAAACCTATGTCGGTTTTGAAGGGGGGCAGATGCCCTTATACCGGCGGCTTGCCCAGCGGGGGTTTTCTAATCATCCCTTCAAAAAGGTTTTTCAAGTGATAAACCTGGGAGAAATAGAAAAACGTTACGAGAACGGGGAAGCCGTCACCACCGTTACGCTGATAGGAAAAGGGCTGGTTAAAAAAGCCTCTCCGGTAAAAATTCTCGGCGACGGGAAGTTTACGAAAAAACTTGATTTTAGGGTTGATGCAGTATCCGCTTCGGCCAAAATAAAGATCGAAAAGGCGGGAGGGACCGTTATCGCTGCCCAGGGCGGCGGTGCTGCGGAAGTTTCCGGTCCCTCAGGCGGCAGTGTTGCCGATTCATCCGGCGCATAATACATAAAACAGGGAATGGTACATGGCTAACCCATTGATTGGTATTTTTAGGGTAAAGGAACTCCGGGAACGTATTTTGTTTACGGCATTAATGCTGGTTGTTTTCCGAATTGGCGCGGTGCTGCCCATTCCGGGGATTAATGTCCGCGAACTTAATGCCTATTTTCTTTCCCAGCAAAATTCCGGAAATGCCATTGTTGATTATCTTGACTTTTTTGCCGGCGGCGCCTTTTCCAATTTTTCCGTCTTTATGCTGGGAATCATGCCTTATATTTCTATGTCGATCATTATGCAGCTCCTCCTCATTGTTTTTCCCCGGCTAAAGAAAATTTCCCAGGAAGAGGGGGGTCGCAAAAAAATACAGGCCTATCAGCGGATAGGGACCGTGGCGGTTTGTCTTATCCAGTCCTTTGCGGTTACCCAATATGCCCAGAGCATTTCCCGGAGCGTGGAAAACCTTCTTAGCATGAGCCTTTTGTCTTTTACCCTTATCGCCATGCTGACCGTTACTACGGGAACGATGTTCCTTATGTGGATTGGGGAGCAAATTACCAAGCGGGGCATAGGGAACGGCATTTCCCTTTTGATTTTTGCCGGTATTGTTGCCCGGCTGCCCCAGGCGATATGGGAACTTTTCGGCAGGGTTCGTAATGGAGACCTTAACCTGGTTTTTGTGATCGTCGTGTTTGTGATGTTCGTGGCGGTAGTTGCCCTGGTAGTATTTGAACAGCAGGGACAGCGGAAGATACCGGTGAATTATGCCAAGAGAGTGGTCGGCCGGAGAATGTACGGCGCTCAAAACACCTACATTCCTTTTAAGATCAACCCTTCCGGCGTTATCCCGGTTATTTTCGCCTCTTCCATCCTGACTTTTCCTTTGCAGATAGCGTCAACTATCGGGGGAAATGTAACCTGGCTTGCGGCGATCTCCCGGGCGTTAAGTCCCCAGGGCTTGCTGTACAACATCCTTTATGTGCTGCTGATTATATTTTTTGCTTATTTTTATACCCAGGTAAGTTTAAATCCCATAGAAATTGCCAAAAATATCCGTGAAAACGGCGGTTCTATCCCGGGGATCCGGACGGAACGGATTGAGGAATACCTAACAAAAATATTGAACCGGATTGTTTTGCCCGGTTCGATGTATTTGGCGCTCATTGCGATTATTCCGACCATTATTCAGCGTTTGTTTAATTTTCCCTCATCGATTTCGTACCTGATGGGCGGTACTTCGCTTTTGATATTAGTCGGGGTGGATCTGGACACTATGAGCCAAATAGAAGCCTTGCTTAAGATGCATCATCATGAGGGTTTGACGAGAAGGGGCCGGCTTCGGGGTCGGAATTTGTAATGATTCTGATTAATGACGGGAATGTTCCCCTTGCCTTTTTAGGAAAGGGGTTTAATAAACGGATGTGTCTTAAACGGACTGCAGGCTGCGTTCGTTTAAGCACGGTTGAGGCAATATAAGGGAGAAAATTGGATGAAAGTCCGGACCAGTGTGAAGCCTATTTGTGATAAATGTAAGGTGATTAAACGAAACGGCATTATCCGTATCGTTTGTCAGAATCCTAAGCATAAACAAAAACAAGGCTAGGAGATTTTTATGGCGCGTCTTGTGGGGGTTGACCTCCCAAACAAACATGTAAATATCGCTTTAACCTATATTTATGGGATTGGCAGATCCAGCGCTGACGAAATTTGTGTTAAAGCGAAGATCGATCCTCTGCGGCTTATCAATGATCTGTCCCAGGAAGAACTCAATGAACTCCGGCAGCTTATTGAAAGTGATTATAAGGTCGAGGGGCGTTTACGCACCGAGATAGCCTTGAATATTAAACGGCTTATGGATATCGGCTGTTACCGGGGTTTACGGCACCGCAAGGGACTGCCCCTTCGGGGACAACGAACCCGGACTAATGCCCGTACCCGGAAGGGTAAGAAAAAGACCGTTGCCGGAAAGAAAAAGTAAGCGGAGGATAGCGTGGCTGCAAATACCAAAAAGCGAAAAGAAAAAAAATCCGTATATGAAGGGAACGTATATATCCAAGCTACGTTCAATAATACCATTGTAACTATTACTGACCTCATGGGCAATGCCGTTTCATGGGCAAGTTCGGGGGGGCTCGGCTTTCGTGGCGCTAAAAAATCAACTCCCTTTGCGGCGCAGACCGTTACCGAGACCGCCGCTCAGAAGGCCATGCAAGTAGGGCTTCGGGAAGTGCATGTCTATGTTAAAGGTCCGGGTATAGGCAGGGAGTCGGCGATTCGCCAGCTTGGTGCATTGGGTATTAAGGTAAAATCAATTAACGATGTTACCCCGATTCCGCATAATGGCTGCCGGCCGCGGAAAACTCGCCGGATTTAACGGTAATACCTAAGGGGGAAGGAAGAATATGGCAAGATATACTGGTCCCGTTTGCCGATTGTGCCGGGCCGAACAGAAAAAGTTAATGCTTAAGGGAGGTCGTTGTAAAAGTGATAAATGTCCCATTAATAAAAAACGGCCGGCTCCCGGGAAGGATCCTAAGGCGCGGCCGGGAAAACGTTCCGATTATGGCATCCAATTGAGGGAGAAACAGAAACTTAAGAGAATATACGGGATGCAGGA
>JAITRD010000021.1 GCA_031288575.1 Treponema sp.
GGGAACCCGGTTCCCGCAAATCCGGCACCGGCCAGGCCCGAGGTTTCCGCAACCGGGCAGCAGGCAAGGGAGCCCCAGCCGGCGTTAGCGCCCCCTGCGGGGCGGGTACCGCCGGCTCAGGCGAATCAGGCAGCGGCGCCAGGGAACCCGGTTCCCGCATATCCGGCGCCGGCCAGGCCCGAGGTCTCCGCAAATAGGCAGCAGACGAGGGAGCCCCAGCCGGCGTTAGCGCCCCCTGCGGGGCGGGTACCGCCGGCTCAGGCGAACCAGGCATCGGCGCCAGGAAATCCAGTTCCCGCAAATCCGGCACCGGTCAGGCCTGAAGTTTCCGCGACCAGGCAGCAGGCAAGGGAGCCCCAGCCGGCACAAGCGCCCTCTGCGGGGCGGGCAACCACGGCCCCGGCGAATCAGGCAGCGGCGCCAGGGAACCCGGTTCCCGCAAATCCGGCGCCGGTCAGGCCCGAGGTTTCCGCGACCAGGCAGCAAACGAGGGAACCCCAGCCGGCACAAGCGCCCCCTGCGGGATGGGTACCGCCGGTGCCGGTAAACCCGGTTCTCGTAAACCCGGCGCCGGTCAGGCCTGTGTTTCCTATAATCGGACAGGCAAAGGAGTCCCAACCGGCCCAGACATTATTGCCGGAGTGGGCAACCCCGCCGCTTTCAGTGAAGCCGGCGTCGGTCAAGCCTGAGGTCTCCGCAAATAGGCAGCAGACGAGGGAGCCTCAGTCGGCGCTAGCGCCCCCTGCGGGGCGGGCAACACCAGCCCCGGTGAACCCGGTATCCGCAAATCCGGCACAGGCCAGGCCTGAGGTCTCCGCAAATAGGCAGCAGACGAGGGAGACTCAGCCGGCACAAACGCCCTCTGCGGGACGGGTACCGCCGGCTCTGGCGAACCAAGCATCGGCGCCAGTGAATTCGGTTCCCTCATATCCAGTGCCGGTCAGGCCTCTGTTTCCTATAATCGGACAGGCAAAGGAGTCCCAACCGGCCCAGACATTATTGCCGGAGTGGGCAACCCCGGTTCCAATGAAGCCGACGCCGACTTTGCCTGAGGTTTCCGCGGCTAGGCAGCAGACAAGGGAGCCTCAGCCGGTACAAGCGCCCCCTGCGGGGCGGGCAACACCGGCTCAGGCGAACCCGGCATCAGCGCCAGGAAATCTGGCACCCGCAAATCCAGTGCCAGCTTTGTCTGAGGTTTCCGCGACCAGGCAGCAGACGAGGGAGCCTCAGCCGGCACAAGCGTCCCCTGCGGGGCGGGCAACACCGGCTCAGGCGAACCCGGTTCCCGCAAATCCGGCGCCGGTCAAACCTGTGTTTCCTATAATCGGACAGGCAAAGGAGTCCCAACCGGCCCAGACATTATTGCCGGAGTGGGCAATCCTGGTTCCAGTGAAGCCGGTGCCGGCTTTGCCTGAGATTTCCACAACCAGGCAGCAGACAAGGGAGCCCCAGCCGGTGCAAGCACCGTCTTCGGGGCGGATACCGGCATTGGCGCCAGGGAATCTGGCACCCGCAAACCCAGTGCCGGCTTTGTCTGAGGTTTCCGCGACCAGGCAGCAGACGAGGGAGCCTCAGCAGACGCTAGCGCCCATTGCGGGGCGGGTAACATCAGCCCCGGTGAACCAGGCATTGACGCCACTGAATCCCGTTCCCGCATATCCGGCGCCGGTCAAGCCTGTGTTTCCTATAATCGGACAGACAAAAGAGTCCCAACCGGCCCAGGCATTATTGCCGGAATGGGCAACCCCGGTTCCAGTGAAGCCGGCGTCGACTTTGCCTAAGGTTTCCGCAGCTAGGCAGCAGACGAGAACGCCTCAGCCGGTACAAGCACCCTCTTCGGGGCGGGTACCAGCGAACCCGGCATCGGCGCCAGGGAATCCAGTTCCCGTAAACCCGGCACAGGCCAGGCCTGAGCTTTCCGCGGCCAGGCAGCAGACGAGGGAGACTCAGCCGGCACAAGCGCCCCCTGCGGGGCGGGTAACACCAGCCCCGATAAACCCGGCATCGGCACCAGGAAATCCAGTTCCCGCAAATCCAGTGCCGGCCATGTCTGTGTTTCCTATAATCGGACAGGCAAAGGAGTCCCAACCGGCACAGGCATTATTGCCGGAGTGGGCAACCTCGGTTCCAGTGAAGCCGGCACCGGCCCGGCCCGAGGTTTCCACAACCAGGCAGCAGACGAGGGAGCCCCAGCCGGCACAAGTGCCCCCTGCGGGGTGGTTACCGGCGAACCCGGCATCGGTGCCAGGGAATCCGGTTCCCGCAAATCCAGTGCCGGCCATGTCTGTGTTTCCTATAATCGGACAGGCAAAGGAGTCCATTGCGGGGCGGGCAACACCGGCGTCAGTAAATCCAGCATCGGCACCAGGGAACCCGGTTCCCGTAAACCCGGCACCGGTCAAGCCTGTGTTTCCGATAATCGGACAGGCAAAGGAGTCCCAACCGGCACAGGCATTATTGTCGGAGTGGGCAACCTCGGTTCCCGCAAACCCAGCGCCGGCTTTGCCTGAGGTTTCTGCGGCTAGGCAGCAGACGAGAGCGCCCCAGCCGGCACAAGCACCCTCTGCGGGGCGAATACCGCAGACTCAGGCGAATCCGGTACCGACCACGCCTGGGCTTTCTACGACTAAGCAGCGGACGTGGGAGCCTCAGCCGGCGCAAGCGCCCTCTGCGGAGCGGGTACCACCGGCCCCGGTGAATCCGGCATCGGCTCCGGCGAATCCGGTTTCCGTAAACCCGGCAACGGCCGTACCTGAGCTTTCCGCGACCGGACGGCAGGCGAAAGAATCCCAACCAGCCCAAACCCCGTCACAGGGTTTGGTAACACCGGATCTAGTTGCGGTTCCCGCATCTGGGCAAGCAAAGGATTTGGTGTCCGGTAACCCTGTTAGATGGATAAGGGATACTTTTGCGGAAAAGACGGCAAACCAGACTTGGAGTACCGGTCATTTTTCCCCTCCCCTTATGATAGGAGCGGGGATTTTGGCAGTATTACTGGCGGGCTTTATTGCTGTTTGCGCGGTCAGGAATTTTCACCTTTCTCCTAATAAGGTTATGGCCTATGCGGCCCGCCCTCTAAAGAAAAATGGAGAAGAACCTGTGGCCGGGACGAGAAAAAACACAGAATCCTTTGCTGTTTCCGCGGCGAATGAAAAAAACAGGAGCAGGCTCGAAGCAAGCAAGCTTGCCGGCATCTCCCTTGGGGAGGAAGTTCAGAATACTGGCGAAGTCCATACCCCGATCCGGAAACCGATTGGCAATATTTTCAGCGGCGGCAAATCTTCCGGAGCAAGCGCGGACCGGAAGCCCGGTGGGGCATGGACCGGGCCGCTTATGCTTTCCTTATTTGTAGCGGATCAAAGCACCGCCATTGGCAGACGGAATATCCATATCGTTAAACCCGGCTATACCTTTACCATCGGCGGAGGGAAATCGGATTTTTTGATATTCCTTGTTCCCATACCTTCCCGTATCGCGGAACTCCGTTTTAACGGAGAGGAATGTATCATTATTCCCCGGAAACCTCAGTTTTTCCCTGATATTGGGTCTCAGCCTGTTCCGGATTGCATTGGAAAAACAATCCGCATCATCTCGGAAAGAAACTATGAGTTATATATACGAATGGAACGCTATGAAGATCCCTTGATAACCCTGAATCGTCTGCTCCGTTCCATTTGCGTACCCGGATAATAGCCCCGCTATTCGTTAAGGCCTAATTTTTTCAAGGTTTCTTGGGCTTTTCGTGAAAGATTGCTGTTTTTAGGATCCGATAATGATCGGACCTCTCCGGCAAGGCCGCGAAATTCATTAAGGGCGGTTATATCCAGGGCATAGGATTTTTCGACTACCCCGCCGGAAGCAAAAAAACGGCGGGCCAGATCTTCCAGGGCCGCCGCTTTAGATCCCCCGATGATCCGTAGAAACCCGTTGTATAAAGCCGTCTGATTGCTTCTTTTTGCGTCATCCAGGGCAGCAATCAATTTTGAGGCATAAGCATCGCCGTTGTTTTGCATCAGCATTTCCGCCGCGAGAATCCGAATCCGGTCTCCGTTTTTCTTTTCCCCGAAAAGAGATTCCAGGACGGCCATAGCTTCCTCATTGGCAATAGCGCCCAATGCGCGGACAGCGTCATCCTTTACCGCGGGAACCTCATCCTGTTCAGCCCGGTATCGCAAAAAAGAAACGGCCTGCGTCAGTTTCCGGTCCTTTGCGGCCCGGGCCGCCCCGATGCGGGTCCGGTAATAGGGGTCCCGGAAGGCCTCCAGGATCGCGTCATCCACCTCTTTGCCCGTAAAAGGCCCCAAAGCCGTTACGGCGGCGGAACGGACATTGGGATCATTCGAAGACACCGCTTCCAGGATAGCGTCCAAACCCCGGTTATCCCCTATCTTGGAAAGGGCTTCCAAGGCCGTTATCTGTAAGCCTGCGCGTTCTTCACTATTTACGGCAAGCTCCGCAAGAAAGGGCACCCCCTCATGGGAAGCGGTTTCTCCCAAGGCGGCAATAATTTCCCTCCGGCTTTCTTCTCCCGGGCTGCGGTCTGTATAATAATTCATAAGATATTCCGCCACTCCGTCTCCGGCTTCTTTATCTTCCTTGCTTAGGGCTCCGCCGATTTGGCCCAAAGCCCGGAAAGCGGCTCCCGCAAAACGGGATTCGCCTTCATTAAGAAGGGTTTCCAGGGGCATCCTCCCTTCCGGGGCTTTAACCGTTCCTAAATAATTTACCGCCGCCAGGACTGTGTCATTAGCCTCATTATCCCTTTCCTCGATAACCCGGATCGCCCGTCCCTCAAGGCCTGTTTTGTTTTGTTCCCCGAAAAAAGAAAAAATTCCGGCAAGGATATTCCGGTTGCGGGTGGTTTCCATGATTTGGGCCAATTCGTCGTTGAGGTAATAGGCCTTTTCATCCTTCAAAGTCTTGATAAGGGCGGTAATTTCCGTTTCCGTGCCGTAACGGATGATATCAAGCCGTTGTTCCTCAAGAGGCTTTTGGGAAGGGCCTTCTTCCGCGGCCAAGAAAAGCGGAAGGATATAAAAAAAGCAGAATAAAAAACACCAGGGAGGGACAAAACATTTCATCAATTACTCCCCCCATAGGACCGCAAAAAATCTTGCTTAAAAGATAAAAAACGATTCTCTTCTATGGCCTTACGGGCGTCCTTAACAAGGTCATGGAGAAAATAAAGGTTATGGTAACTGGCCAGCATGGAACAAAGGATCTCCTGGGTTTTATAAAGGTGCCGCAGATAAGCCCGGCTATATTCACGGCATACCTTGCAGCCGCATGATTCATCTATCGGCCTAAAATCAAGGCGGTTTTCGATTTTTTTTAAGGATAAGGCCCCCTGCCGGGTAAAGACCCGGCCGTTTCGGCCTGTTCTTGTGGGAAACACGCAGTCAAACATATCAATCCCTGCTTCAATGGCCCCCAGAATATACTGGGGGGTACCGATTCCCATAATATACCGGGGAACATCCCGGGGAAGGAGGGATGCGGTATAGTTCAGGTATTCGAGAAAAACTTCTTCCGGTTCCCCAACCGAGAGCCCCCCTATCGCGATCCCCGCCGTTCCGGATTCAATTGCCTCTCCGGCGCTCCGCTGCCGCAGATCCTTAAAAAAATTCCCCTGCACAATGGAAAAAAGCTTTCCCCTATACCCCTCCGCCGCGGCATCCTGCCAAGCCTGTTTGGCCCGTTTTAACCACAGGGCCGTAATGGCCAGGGCTTTTTCCGCATCCTTGTAGGAAGTCCCCCAACTGGTACAGACATCAAGCTGCATCTGGATATCGCTCTGAAAAAGAGCCTGAATTTCAACAACCCTTTCGGGGCTTAAAAAATGGCGGGAACCGTCAATATGGGAACGGAATTCCACCCCCTCTTCCCGGATCTTCCGGAAAGGCGCCAGGGAAAAGACCTGAAACCCTCCGGAGTCGGTAAGAATATTTCCCCGCCATGCCGTAAAGTTGTGGAGGCTGCCGGCCGCGCTAATCACTTCCAGCCCTGGCCTAAGGTAGAGATGATAGGTATTAGCAAGGATGATCTCAAAACCGATTTCGTTCAGGTCGTCCCGGGAAAGGGCCTTAACGGTTCCGTTTGTTCCTACGGGCATAAAAACCGGGGTGGATACCCTCCCGTGGGGAAGCGTCAAAGTTCCGGTCCGGGCATGGGTAGCGGAGTCCTGATGGTTAACCGAAAAAAAGGTTTCCGGCAATAAAGCTTCCCTCATGTTTTAGCGCTTCCCAAAAGGAGAATGCCGATAACAATGAAACTCCCAACCGGAAACCAGGCCCCCGCGATGGGGGGAATATACCCCATCTTGGCCATCATCATGCTGATCATTTCCATAATATAATAAACCACCGCCGCTGAAAGACTGGCAAGGAGACTCATAAGGAGTATGTTTTTTTTAAAGCGTCCCCCCATGGAAACAGATAAAATCATAATCACCAAAGAAACGGAAGGAAAGGAGAAACGGTGATAATAATCCGCCAGGGCTTCAACAAAGGGGAGCCCCGCTTTTTTTAAATCCGCCACATGGAGAGCCAATTCATGAGACGGAAGATCTTCCGCGTTCACCGCGTTTCTTCTAAAGGTATCGGGGCTTTCCCGGTATAGATCCGTTTCCGACAGGGGCCGGGCCCGCAATAAACCGTTTTCCCACTGATAGGTAATCGCATTATAAAAAATCCAATATTCCCCGGACCAAAGCGCCCGGGGGGCCCTCAGAAGGGAAATAAAATTTCCCTGGGAGTCCTGTTCAATAACACTAACCCCATTTAAAGTATAGGTCCGATAATCGTAATAATCCACCGAATAAATTACTTCCCCGTTTCTGGTCTTAATAACGATGTCGCTGTTGTTTTCCGAATAACGCTGATGCAAAAGCACCCGGGAAAGATCGTTTTTTATTTTATATGTAGGAATTACCACCAAATCGTCAAAAAGAAAGGAAAAAACCGATGTGATAAGGCCGATAAAAACCAGGGACAGGGTAAAACGCCAAAAGGGGATCCCGGAAGAAAAAATGGAAGTAAGCTCATTCCTGCTGTAAAGATCTCCCAGGGTATAGGCAGCGGCAAAAAGCAGGGATAAGGGCAAGGCATAGGAAAGGCATTTGGGAAGATAATAGAAACATACCTGGAGTATTTCCTTTAACGGCACTTCATAATTAAGATACCGCCAAAGATTGGCAAAAAGATCGATGAGGGAAAGAAGCAAAACAAACATGGAAACAGCAACCACAAAGATAGGAAAAAACTGTTTAAGCAAATACCGGTCCAGGATCATTTTCGAATCCTATAAACACATAAAATAAGACCGGCGGATAAGGCAAGTATATCCGGCAGCCACATAGTCCAGAACGGCGAGTAACCCAGCCGGGTTCCCATGGTTTGCCCGGTTATCAGCAAGGCCCAATAGATTAGCGCGATAATAAGGCCAAAGATAAACCCCACGGTCTGGCCGCTCTTTTTTGCCAAAAGCCCTAAGGAGACGGCAAGAAACACAAAAGAAAGGGCACCAAAGGGGATAGAAAATTTTTTGTAAAATTCCAGCCGGTGGTTTTGGATACTGCGATCCTTCGATTTATTATTTGCCAACTGGCTTTCCTGGATATATCCCGCAAGGAGGCTGGCCCGCCGGTTCCAGACACTATCCCGCGGGCCCCTCCGCAAAGCTTCTTCCAAAGACAGGGCAATTCCTAAATTTTTATTATACTCCTCATCCATCCTATTCCGGAGGTTTTCTTCTTTTACTTTGATTTCTTTCCAAACGTCAATGGAACTCATCTCCCGGGGGCTTATGGAGGAAACCGCCTGGATCATATCCTCCTGGGGCACCCAATACCGTAAAAATCCGCTCGAAGCGTAATCATAATCAAGCCGGGCTATTTCCTTTGAGGATTGGATAAACGCGCCAAGAAGATCCAGGCTGAGCCCCTCTTTCCCCGCATCCCGTAATTCCGCATTCCTGGCCATGATAACGCGCCGTTCCCCGTCGCTGGTTTTATCCAGAATAAGGACGTTGCTAATGGAATTGCCTGTCACATCGCCGGTTACAATGATGGTATCCTTAAAACGTTTGACCGAATTCGCCTCCAGTTCCAACGCGGGGGTGGAAGCCAAAATACGCCGGTAAAGCCGGGTAAATTGTACCGTCCCGGCGGGGAGAAGCACGTCATTGGCGAAAAAAGATAAAAGGGAAATAATGGCTCCCACAATAAGGGCGGGAATAAAAATGTTTTTATAAGAAAGCCCTGAGGAAAGCATCACCAGGGCCTCATTATCCGATGTAAACCGTCCTATGGTCATAAGGGTCCCCACCAAAGAAGCAAAAGGCGCCGCCATGGCAATAACCGAAGGCAGGGAAAAAAAAATTAACAACGCGACCTGATTAAAAGGAACCCGTTTGGCGAGAATTTGCTGCGCCAGGAGGAGCAACTGGTTCACAAAAAAAATAAAAAAGAAAAAAAGAAAGGCCACGAAAAAGGAGAACAGCATTTCTGTTATCAGGTATCTGAATAAAGTCCAGGATACCCTGCGCGGAGCCTCCGCAGTTATTCCGCCAATCATACTCCCGTCGATCCGAATCCCCCCTTACCCCGTTTTGTTTCAGACAATAAACCGCTTTCCAGAATAATGGCCCGGTTTACCGGAGTAATAACCAATTGGGCTATCCGGTCCCCGTCATGAATGGTAACCGGCTCATTCCCCAAATTGATAAGGATGATTTCCACTTCTCCCCGGTAATCCGCGTCAATTGTGCCGGGGGAATTTAACACCGTAATGCCCTGCCGGGCGGCAAGACCCGACCGGGGCCTAATTTGCCCCTCATAACCCGGGGGAATTTCCATGATAAGCCCCGTAGGTATCCGTTCCCGGCCCAAGGGGGGAATAACCAGTTCCTTAAAAAGCAAAGCCCTAAGATCCATTCCTGAAGCCCCTTCGGTTTCATATTGGGGAAGCCGGGCTTCAGGATTTTTTTTCAATACCCTTATGTTCGGTTCCGGCGTCCGGTTAACCATGGATCACCACCTTGTTTCACGCCGCTTTATGCCTTTTAATAACGGCGGGGCCGTTCATCCCTTGAACGCCGGTCCTCCCGGGACGGAGCCTCCTCCCCCGCGGGATCAATGGCATCAATATAGGAAAGATTAAGCCTTCCCTGCTTATCAATTTCCAAAAGCTTAACCGGTATTTCCTGGCCTTCTTTAATGACATCGGTGACCGTAGCAATACGCTGCCGGGAAAGCTTAGAAATGTGTACCAGCCCTTCTTTGCCCGGCAGGATCTCCACAAAGGCGCCAAAGTCCATGATCCGTTTTACGGTACCGTTGTAGATCCGGCCCAACTCCGGGTCAGACACGATCCCCGTAACCGCCGCCTTAGCGTCTTCGGCGTCCTTTGCGTTTTTTCCATAAATAGTAACCGTTCCGTCATTATCGGTATTGATACTGACCCGGTACTGTTCACAAAGGGCCTTGACGTTTTTACCCCCCGGGCCGATAAGAGCGCCGATTTTATCCACATCAATTCTCATGGTTACGATCTTAGGGGCATACTCACTGATAGCCTCCGCGGGTTTATTGATGGTCTTATTCATAATGGAAAGGATATGAAGCCTTCCCCGTTTGGCCTGATCCAGGGCTTTCCGCATGATCTCCGGGCTAACCCCGACGATCTTAATATCCATCTGGAAGCCGGTAATTCCCTCTTCGGTGCCGGCCACCTTAAAGTCCATATCTCCCAGGTGATCCTCTTCCCCCAGGATATCCGAAAGCACCGCGTAACGATCCCCGGGACCGCCTTTGCCTTCGGTGATAAGCCCCATGGCAATGCCCGCCACGGGTTTTTTTATGGGAACCCCGGCGTTGAGCATAGCGAGGGTTCCCCCGCAGACCGACGCCATAGAGGAGGATCCGTTGGATTCCATGATTTCCGAAACCACCCGGATTGTGTAGGGAAATTGTTCTTTGGAGGGAACCATGGCTTCCAGGGAGCGGCGGGCCAGGTTTCCGTGACCTATTTCCCGGCGGCCGGTACCCATGCGGCCTACCTCCCCCACCGAATAGGGAGGGAAATTGTAATGAAGGATAAAGTTTTCCCGTTTATCCCCGTCAATATCGTCGTAGATCTGTTCATCAAAGACCGTCCCCAGGGTAGTTACCACCAGGGCCTGGGTTTCCCCCCGGGTAAAAAGGGCCGATCCGTGAGTCCGGGCGAGGATGCCCACCTCGCAACTGATGCCGCGAATGTCCTCCGTTCCCCGGCCATCCACCCGCCGTCCCTCATTCAAAATCGACGAACGGAGGATCTCATATTCCATGTCCTCAAAAAGGGCGTCAAAAAGCTTCTGCTGAATCTCATCTTCAAGCTGGGACTCGTATTGGGCCTTGATGCCCGCTTTAACGGCGGCAATAGCCTCATGGCGTTCCTGTTTGCCCTTGACAAAACAGGCTGTCTCAAGCCGGGGATAGGCTTCGGACCGAATAGCCTCCCTGTTTTCCAAGGTGAAGGAGGTTTCCGCCAGGGGCAGTTTTGTTTTACCCGCAAGTTCCCGCAGCTTTTCCTGGAGGGCGCAAAATTCTATAATGACCTCACGGGCTTTTTCAAGGGCCTCGATCATGAGGTCCTCCCCCACTTCGGCGCCCCCCCCTTCTACCATGGTGATGCCGTCCTTGGTACCGGCAACTACGATTTCCAATTTTGATCTTTCGATTTCTTCATAGGTGGGATTTACAATAAGCTCCCCGTCCACGGCGCACACCCGCACTCCCGCGGTGGGCCCATTAAAGGGAATGTCCGAAATGTGCACCGCCGCGGAGGACGCGATGATGGCCAAAATATCCGGGGGATTTACCTGATCGGTAGAAACCGTGGTGGGCACCACCTGGATTTCCCGGCCAAAACTTTTTTCAAAAAGGGGCCGCATGGGCCGGTCGATGAGCCGGGAAACAAGAATTTCCTTATCCTTGGGCCGGCCCTCCCGCTTAATAAACCCCCCGGGGATTTTACCTGCGGCATAATATTTTTCGTTATAATCTACCGTAAGGGGGACATAATCGAGGCCTTCCACCGTTTGGGATGAAGCGCAGACCGTGGCGATAACCGCCGAACCCGCGTATTGAGCAAAAACTGAGCCGTTAGCCTGTTTTGCAATCCTGCCGGTCTCGAGGATTAATTCTTTACCGGCAATTTGAAATGATACTCTTTGAGCCATAATTTCCTAACCAAACATAATACTTTTCAGGTATATCGGCGGGGGCTTACTGAACCCCCGTATAGGAATTAATATACCCCGCATCTGCCAGGATATATTCAAATAAAAAACCCGGCTCCCGGCCTGACGATTTTCATTCAACCGGTTCCGGGCAGCCCTGACGCTTTACCAAACCCCGCCGGGCCCATAAAGCGTTTACTTACGAAGGCTTAGTTCTTTAAGAAGGGAGCGGTACTTTTCAAGGTTCTCTCGCTGAATATACTTCAGCAAACGCCGCCGTTTGCCAACCAGGATCAATAAGCCCCGCTGCCCGGACTTGTCTTTTTTAAATTGTTTGCAATGCTCCGTAAGCTGATTTATCCGCTCAGTCAGCAGGGCAATCTGGACCTCCGATGCGCCGGTATCCTTTTCACTGCTACCGAACTTTGTTACAATGGAGGTTACATTTTCTTTCGTTAGTGCCATATATATTTACTCTCCTTGGAAACCAATAAGGGTACTGAAAATCTTGGGAAATTTTTCAGTACGGTCATATAAATTCAAGACGCTCCGCATTGAAAGGGGCGGAAACAAAAACCTTTCCCTTCTCCAGGAAAATCTCCGTTTTTACCCCTCCGGGGGCATCCCTTCCGTAAAGGATCACCCCGTAACGGCCATCCGGGGGAGTAATCCGGTGCCGGGAAAAAAGGTCAAACACCGTCCCCCGCTCTTTTTCCCGGCTATAAGCCCCGGCGGAAATGTCCGCCAGATCAAGCTCCGCCTTTCGGCCCAAAAAAACCGCCGCCCCCGCCAGATCCCCCGCGGTAATGACCGAACGGATACGGCTGGAACTTACCGGGCAACCGGCTTCTTGAACCGGATGAATCACCTCGGTAGGAATTCCATCCCGCTCATTCATTCTCTTGATATCCGCCGCATGGGTATCAAGGCGGTAACCGCAACGAAAGTTGCTGCCGATAGCTAAAAAGACTAAATTGCCCCGCTTTTTCAAAAGATCAAAAAATTCCAGCCCCTTCAGTTTACTGAAATTTTCAGTAAAGTCAATGAGGATGGTACGGGCAACCCCTAATTGTTCAAAAACAGCCAGTTTTTGCCGCAAACTAAAAATATCCCCCCCGTAACTATGGGGGCGGATCATTATTTTAGGATTTTGCCTAAAGGTAACCACCGTAGGAAGGGGCCCGCGGCGGACAATCCGTTCTATCAGGGCTTGATGCCCCCGGTGCACCCCGTCAAACACTCCGACGGTCATAGCCGCGGGTTCCTGAGAAAGGGCCGTGATAAAACCCTGCCACTCAATCACGCGCATAGACATATCCATAGGCCCATTTCCCGGCTTTTTTTTCCATGATCCCCGCAAAGCCGCCGGAAAAAAAAACTCCGGCGGCAAAATCCTCCCCCGCTCCCCCGCCCGTGAAAACAGGAGGACAGCCGTCCCTGTTCCGGGGAAAACGGAGCTTTGCCTCATCAATAAAGGTCTCCGGTTTTTTCCCCCGGATCATATTGGGCAAGTCCCGGTCTTCAATAAACAGGTAAGGAAGCCCCAGGGCTTCAAAAACGGTTTCATCAATGGGCCGCAGGGCATTAATAAGGGACCTTCGGGATGGCTCATCCTCTGGGGATAGTTCAAAGGCCCGGGAAAGCGCGAAGCCGCCGACCCTGCTCCGGTTCAGGGAAATCAGATAAGCCCGGGAATGGGCCGCCAGGGCAATATCCCGGGCCAGGGCCCGGATATAGGTTCCCTTCGAACAACGAACCCGGATACGGGCCAGGGGAACTTCATAAGAGAGGAGGTTCAGTTCATAAATTAATACCGGCCGTTGGGGAAGAACCGGTTCAGTACCGGATCGGGCAAGACGGGACGCCCGCTCGCCCCCCAGATGCACCGCGGAATAGGCCGGGGGCGTCTGGAGTATTTCCCCCCGAAAAGCAGGAAGGGCCGCTTCTACAGCCTCCCGGCTGGGGGGAGCCGCTTCGGCTACGGGAAGGCCCTCGGGGTCCAGGGTATCGGTTTCAAGCCCAAAGCGGATGATTCCCTCATAGGTTTTTTCACAGCCGGAAAACCAGGGGGTAAGTTTTACCGCCCTGCCGATCAGTACCAAAAGGAGCCCTTCGGCAAATTTATCCAGGGTGCCTGTATGGCCGACCTTCCCGGTGCCCAGGGCTTTTTTTACCGGATAAAGAGACTCAAAAGAAGTCTGTCCCCCTTTTTTCCGGAGAAGAAGCAATCCATTTTTTTCAATTTCCCGCATCGTTATCGTCGCTTAGGTCCTCAATTTTTTTTACTATCTCAAATCCCTCTTTAATGCCCCTGTCTTCATGAAAACGGAGACGGGGAGTCTGCCGGATCCGCATTTGCCCCGCGATCTGGGCCTGGATGAACCCGGCGGCGCTCCGTAATCCTTCCAGAGCCCGGGAGAGGCTTCCCTCAGAAATCCCCTTCCCTTTTTCGCCGGCCTTATCGGCGGATGAAGAGGCGGGTTTAAAACTTGAAACATAAACATCGGCATAGCTGAAATCCCGGGACACCCTGACCCGGGTTACCGATAAAAAGGGATCAATCCGGGGATCCTTTATTTTGCCTTCCACGATAAGGGCCCCTATTTTTTCCTGAATAAGGCGCCCTACCCGTTCTGTCCTGTATTCCGCCGCCATAACTACCCGGTTAATTTCCGCGCAACCTCGACGATTTCAAAAACTTCGAGTTGATCATTTACCTCGACGGTATCGAATCCCTCAAGGCCGATACCGCATTCATATCCCGTAGCGACTTCCCGGACATCATCCTTAAAACGCCGGAGGGACGCGATTTTGCCGGTATGGATGACAATCTCATTCCTGATTACATTGACACTGGCGCTCCGTTTTACCGTTCCGGTAAGGACATAACAGCCCGCAATGGTCCCCGCTTTGGGAACCTTGAAGGTATTCCGGACCTCTACCGTGGCGATGATTTCTTCTTTGGTATCGGGTTTGAGCATCCCCTCCATGGCCTGCCGGATTTCCTCTACCGCCTTATAGATGATATTGTAGCGGCGGATATCCACCTTTTCCTGATCCGCCAGGAGCTTAGCCTTGGGTACCGGCCGGACATTAAATCCGATGATGATGGCGTTAGACGCAATGGCCAGATCCACATCCCCTTCATTAATGGCCCCGGGAAGGGCCTGGATAACGTTAAGCCGTACTTCCTTATTGGAAAGTTTTTCCAAACTGGAACGGAGGGCCTCTGCGGATCCCTGGACATCGGCCTTAATGATGACCTTGAGTTCCTGGATGGCTCCGTCGCTGATGGTGTCGTAAAGGTTGTCCAGGGTAATCTTTTTGATGTTCTTAGCGTCCTCAAAACGTTTGAGTTCCTGCCGTTTTGCCGAGATTCCCCGGGCTACCTTTTCGTCTTCCACCACCTGCAGGGGGTCCCCGGCATTGGGGATACCCTCGAAACCAAGCACCTCAATGGGCATAGAAGGGGTCGCTATTTCGGCCTTTTCCCCCCGGTCATTAAAGAGGGCCCGTACTTTACCCGGCCATATCCCCGCCACAAAGGAATCCCCGATTTTAAGGGTTCCCCGTTCCACTATGACCGTAGCGACAATGCCCCGGCCGTGATCGATCCGGGATTCGAGGACCTTCCCTTCGGCGTTATGGTTATAATTTGCCTTGAAGTCCAGCAATTCCGCTTCCAGAAGTATGGCATCAATAAGCTTATCAATACCCTCTTTACGCAGGGCGGACAGCTCCACAAACATGGTCTGCCCTCCCCAGTCTTCCGGCATGAGCCCCAATTCCGAAAGCTGGCTTTTTACCTTGTCCGGATTTGCCTCGGGTTTGTCCATTTTATTGACCGCGACAATGATGGGGACCTCCGCTTCCTTGGCATGGTTAATCGCCTCTATGGTTTGGGGCATGACCCCGTCATCGGCGGCAACCACCAGAACCACAATATCGGTTACCTGGGCGCCCCGGGCCCGCATCCGGGTAAAGGCCTCATGACCGGGGGTATCAAGGAAGGTGATCCGCCCGTGGGCGGTATCCACCGTATAGGCGCCGATATGCTGGGTAATGCCGCCGAATTCCCCGGAAACTACATCGGCGCTCCGGATGGCATCCAGCAGTTTGGTTTTACCGTGATCCACATGGCCCATGACGGTAACCACCGGCGGCCGGGAAATCATATCCGCCCCGTCGTCCGTACCGGTATCAATAACCGTTTCGTCGTAGAGGCTGATAATGTTGACATCCGCCCCGAATTCCGAAGCCAGGATAGCGGCGGTTTCCGCATCGATTTGCTGGTTAATGGTAACCATCATCCCCATGCTCATCAATTTCTGGATAAGATCCGAGGCTTTGAGGTTCATCTTACGGGCTAATTCAGAAACGGAGATAACCTCCATGATATCGATTGACTTCGGTACCGGATTGGTTGTCTGGGCGATCTTTTTTTTGGTCTGGAGGAGTTTTTCCTCCATTTCCAATCCCTTTTCCTTCCGGTTATAAACAGTCTTTTTTGCTTTGAAGGATTTCTTAACCGGCCCCTTCCCTTCGGGCACGGAGGTAGTTTGAGGAGGGGCGCTTCCTCCTCTGGGGCCGCTTCTGCCGGCGCCCCCGGGACGGGGACCGAATCCGCCCGGCCGGGCTCCTCCCGGCACAAAACCGGGCCTTGCCCCGCCGGCGCCTCCCGGACGGGGAGCCCCGCCGCCAAAAGGACGGGGAGAACCGGAAAAATTGGAACGGTAGCCGGTATTCCCTCCCTCAGGGGGCCGGTTGCCCACAGGCCGCCCGCCGACCCTTCCCGCCGCGCCTACAGGCCTGGCCGGGAAAGGAAGCTGGGATGCCCCTTTTCCTTCTTCCCGCGGATGCCGGTTGCCCACGGGTTTTCCTCCAACCCTCCCCGCCACGACCGCGGGCCGCTGGGTTACGGGAAAGGATGTCACGCGGCTTTCATCCCGGTTTTCCCCGCCGGGTTTTGCCGGAGGGCTTGGGGGTTTTATTTCCTTTGCGGAAACTGCGGCGTTTCCTTCCCGAGGGGGTTCTTCCCGCACAGGTTTTGTTTCCCCGCCATGCTCGGGCTTATCCCGAACCGGCTCAGAAACAACAACCTCGTGGGTGACCACCTTCGGCTGAGATTTTTTAGGCGGCGGTGAAACAGGACCGGCAAAAACCGGGGGCTTCTTTTTTACCACAATCACCTTACGGCGTTCCCCATGTTCCGGGGGAGGAACGTTTTTGGTCCCCCCCTCCGAATTTTCATGCTCATTCTGGGAATGCTTAATGAGTTCTGTTTTGGGTCTTTGGGTATTGTCTTCCTCAGCCATAATCCACCTTTACTGTAAAAAACGTCCGGTTAAAAACCGTTTCTGGGCACCAGTTCTAATCCGCCGGGCCAGAGGCCGGCTCATTCTCGTCTTCGTATTCAAAGCTCAGTCCGATTCCGCAATTCGGACATACGGTCATATCCAGGGTGATCTTCGCCCCGCATTCGGGACATTCATATTCTTCCAGTTCCTCATCACTCCCGGTTTTTTCCTCTTCCAGAAATTCTCCGGGTTCTTCCCCGGTTTCACCCGCATATTCTTCTTCCTCCGGTTCCTCTTCAACAATTTCCACATACTCTTCAATCAGTTTGCGGAGGGCATCAAGCTGCTGGGCATCCATGTTTTTAAGGGTGTCAAACTCCTCCGGAGAGAGGGCGAGAAAATCTTCAATAAAATCAATGCCGTTTTCCAAAAGGGCAGCCGCCACCTGGGCGTCCACCCCGGGAAGCTCGGAAATCCGGGAAATCTCTTCCTCATACCCATCGGCATCATCCCCAAATAATTGGGAGACAACCCGGCGGGTTTGGGCGGAGATATCCATTCCTTCAAATTGAACCTCGGTTTTAACATCAATATTCCAATCCACCAGGCGGTTGGCAAGCCTGACATTGAGGCCCTGTTTGCCAATGGCCAGGGAAAGCTGGGAATCGCTTACCACCGCTAAAGCCTGGTGTTTTCCCTCATCCAGGATAATCACATCCCGGACCTCCGCCGGGGAAAGAGCATTTTTGATAAACCGGCGCGGATCAGGATCGTACTTAAGGATATCGATTTTTTCCCCGTAAAGCTCCTTAATTACCGCCTGGATCCGTACCCCTTTCAGGCCGACACAGGCCCCTACAGGATCCACATCTTCCCGGTTGGAATATACCGCCAGTTTAGTCCGGTATCCCGGTTCCCGGACGATTTTATGAATTTCCACCGTCTTGTCATATACTTCCGGTACTTCGAGTTCAAAAATAGCCCGGACAAAATCCGTATGGGTCCGGGAAAGGACTACCTGGAGCCCGGCAGGGGTCTTATTAACCTCGGTAATCAGCGCCTTGATGCGATCATTAACATTATAGGGTTCCCTGGGTGACTGATACTTTTTTGGCAGGATGCCTTCCATTTTCCCTAAATCCACATAAATCAAGCCGTTCCGCTCCCGCTGGTAATAGCCGATAATAATTTCACCGACCTTATCCTTAAATTCCGAATAGAGACTGTCCTTTTGAATCTCCCGTATGGACTGATGGGCGGTCTGTTTGGCGCTTTGTACCGAAATCCGGTCAAAGTCTTTGGGATCCATCTCAATAAGCAATTCATCCCCAATCTCTGCCTCCGGGTTCAGTTCCTTTGCCTCTTCAAGATCTATTTCCGAAACCGGATCGTACACTCCGTCGACAATCTTCTTTTTTGCGTAAATCGAAACTTCCTTATCATCGGTGAACCGAACAATAGCATTATCCGCATTTCCATAGCGGCGCTTATAAGCCGCAAGGAGGGTGTTTTCGATAGTCCGAAGAATAAGTTCTTCCGAAATACCGCGATCCTGAATAAGCTGGCGGATTGCCTCAGACATATCCGTTGCCACTCGCTAAACCTCCTGTAAATAGTCTAACCTTGCTTTAGTGATAACCTCATATTTTAAGGCTACCGATTCCGTTTGTCCCTTTAAAACTACCCCCGTTTCATCCGCGGATTGGAGGATGCCCGAAGACCAATCGGAGGTATCAGTTCTGAAACACTTGACACCCCGGCCAATATAATGGGCAAATTCGGCCCCGTCTTTGATGAGACGTTCAATTCCCGGAGAAGATACCTCCACATACAAGTCCTGATTGGGAAAGGCAAGTTCCAAACGGGGAAGCAAAGCTTGATGGAGGCGGGAGCAGTCATCCACGCCCATATTTCCCTTTTTATATGCCACTATCCGCACCTGTACGTTTCCCTTGTGCCTGAATAAGACCAGCTCTACCAGGGACATACCCAAACCCCGCGCCACAGGCTCAAGAGAATCAAACAACGGGTCCGGTTTCCGGGGAGTAAACCGCATTGCTACTGCCCTTCAGGCGGAGAACCGCCCTTTTCTCATTAAAAAAGGGTCGCCGAACGACCCTTTTTATACGATGAATCTTCGACTGTCATACTAACAGTATCGAGGCAGGCAAATATTGTCAATAGATCCCGGCGGGGTATTATAAAATTACATAAATAAAGGGGTCTTCATGGAAATGATAATTTTTTTAGTCATAAAAAAGGCATATTCCGTAAACCCTTTCCGCTCCGGCTTTCCGGAGGGCGGCGGCGCAGGCGTTTAGGGTAGAACCGGTGGTGATGACATCGTCAAAGAGGACGGCTTCCGCCGGCGCCGTTCTGGTGCAGAGGATCCTCCCCCGGAGGTTGGTCTTTCGATCAGCCCCGCCCAGTTCCTTTTGGCTCCGGGAGGGGAGCCGTTTAAGGCAAGGATATACCGGGAAGGGGGGTTCCCCCGGGGACCGCCCCGTAACGTCCTCCGCGGAGTCCTGTCCTTCCGGTCGGCGGCGGGCCGGCCGAAGCAGTTTTGCCAGGTAAGCAATCTGATCCCAGCCAAATTTTTTTATTTTTCCCGGCCGGGGGGGAACCGGTACCAGAACAGGGCTTTCCATTTCCCCCGGGGGAAAAAGGGAAAAGCCTTCAATAAGTTTTTCCCTTAAGAAATGCCCCGCCGCCCGGGAAGGGCCGAATTTATAGGCTGCCAGGAGCCGGCGGTAAGACCCCGCATAGGGAAAAAGGGCAATGACCCGGTCAAGGCCGTGTTCCTCCCCGTTCCGGCAGGAAAGGCAGCGATCCCCTTCGGAGATAAGGGGCCGGCCGCAGCCGGAGCAGCGCCGGGTCCCTTCAAGGGTAATAGCGGCCATGCAATCGGCGCAGAGACCGTACCAGGTTTCCCGGGCGTCAAGGAGGGTTCCGCCGCAGACGGCGCAGCCGGCGGGGAAAAAATATTCCCGGATATAAAAAAGAAACCGCAACAGGGTACTGCCGTTCATACCCTTTTATAAGGCTTCCGGATGGCCGGCGCTTTAATTTCACAAGCGTTTTGTATTTTTATACAAAAATATGCAAAAAACAAAGAATTTTTGTATAAAAATACCGAAAATGCTTGACACGAAAACCTTCTCTGTTGTGTACTTGGGCAACGTGTTAAAACCAATGGCATGGAGGTTTATTTATGAAAAGACGCCTGGCTGTTACCGGCCTATTTATACTGGCGCTTCTTGTTTTTTCCGGTTGCACGAAACAGGAGGCGGCCCCGGAGGAAGCCGGGGCCGCCTATGAAACGGTGCTGAATGTGGCGGTGATGCAGGAATCTCCTTCCCTGGATCTGCATAAAAACAGTACCCTTATTGCCCGTCAGATCGGGTCCGGTTCGATCTGGGAAAAACTGGTTACCCTGAACGCCGCTTCCGAGGTGGTACCGGAACTTGCCGAAAGGTTTGAGATGAGCGATGACGGCACCGCCCTTACCTTCTATCTCCGGCAGGGGGTTAAATTCCACGACGGCCAAATCATGGACGCCGATGACGTAAGGGTTTCCATGAACCGCTGGATTGAAGGCTTTTCCGTTGCCAAGGAACTCGCAGGCCCCTCCCGGTTTGAAAAGATCGATGATTTTACGGTCCGCATCCAATTTGATCACCCCGCGGTTACCTTCCCCGATGTCATGGCCGGCGCCGCCCAGCCCGCGATTATTACGACCCAGGAGGCGGCCGCGGATGAGGATGACAAGGGTTTTATGAAGCAGAATATCGGGACCGGGCCCTTTAAATTTGTGGAATGGAAATTAGGCCAGTATATTCTCCTTGAAAAATTCGCCGATTATGTGCCCTACGGGGATCCTTCAAAACCCGTTGACGGCTGGGCGGGATACAAGGCGCCCCAGCTAGAGCAGATCTACTTTCACCTGGTTTCCCAGGGCTCCACCCGGATAGCGGGACTGGAAACCGGGCAGTTTCATGTGGATTACAATGTGGGGGACGATGAGCTATCCCGTTTGAGCGCCCTCGATAATGCGGAAACCATCAGTTATCAAGCGGGAACCCTGGCCCTGATATTCAACAAAAAGCAGGGGGTCGCCTCAAACATCTATTTCCGTCAGGCGGTAAACGCCGCCTGCGGTAATGAAGACATCCTCCGGGCTATTTACGGGACCCAATACGATTTGGGTTCCAGTTATATGGACGATACCCAGCCCTACTGGAAGTCGGATGCCGGTTCCGGCCAGTACAACCGCCAGGACAGCGATCTGGCCAAGGAACTCCTCAAAAAAGCGGATTACCGGGGGGAAACCTTTCATATCCTGACCCCAATCCTCGGTACCATAGAACGGGGAATAGTCGTTCTGGAACAACAGCTTGAGGCTGTGGGCATTAATGTGGAGGTAACCACTGTTGATTGGGCCACCATGATGCAGTACCGTACCGATCCCGCCCGGTTTGATCTGTACATTACCAGTTTTGTCAGCGTCCCCGTACCTTCCCTCAAACTTTATTTCGGCCCCTCCTACCCGGGCTGGTCGGATGATCCCCTCCTCCAGCAATACCTGGCGGATTTTAACCAGGCCACCAGCCGGGAAGAAGCCCGCCGGCGCTGGGATGTCCTCCAGGAATATTCCTGGGAATACCTGCCCATTATCAATGTGGGGCACTTTTCTTCCACCTTTGCCTGGAACAAAAGGCTGGAAAACATCACCGTTTATAACGGTCTTTTCTTTTGGAATACCAGGATCAAGAAATAACGGAAACCGGATTTGTATATTTATGCCCTTTTTTGTAGTTTTTTGTATAAAAATCGTATAAATATACTTGACAAAGAACCGGTTCTTCCCTAGTAATGGGGAGCATATTTGGGGGAATGATAATAAGGAGGTTTTATCATGAAAAAAATATCAATTCTTTCCGGCATCCTGGTTTTGGCGGTTGCAGCCTTTTCCGGGTGTGCCAAAAAGGAGGCGGCTCCGGCGGAAGCGGAAGCTGCCTATGAAACGGTGCTGAATGTGGCGGTGACGCAGGAGTCCCCTTCCCTGGATCTGCATAAAAACAGCAGCCTTATTGCCCGCCAGATTGCCTCAGGCACGATCTGGGAAAAACTGGTTACCCTGAACGCCGCCTCCGAGGTGGTACCGGAACTTGCCGAGCGTTTTGAGATGAGCGGCGACGGCACGGCCTTTACCTTCTACCTCCGGCAGGGGGTTAAATTCCATGACGGCCAAATCATGGACGCCGATGACGTAACGGCCTCCATGAACCGGTGGATCGAGGGGTTTTCGGTTGCCAAGGAGATCGCCGGCCAGGCCCGGTTTGAAAAACTCGACGATTTGACGGTCCGTATCCAATTTGATCACCCCGCGGTAACCTTCCCCGACGTAGTGGCAGGAGCGGCCCAGCCGGCAAGCATTACTACCCGGGAATCTGCCGCGGACGAGGATGAACGGGGCTTTGTCAAAGAGTATATCGGAACCGGGCCCTTTAAATTTGCGGAATGGAAATTGAGCCAGTACATTCTCCTTGAAAAATTCGCCGATTATGTGCCCTACGGGGACCCCTCAAAACCCATTGACGGCTGGGCGGGATACAAAGCGCCCAAGGTAGAGCAGATCTACTTTTACCTGGTTCCCCAGAGTTCCACCCGGATGGCGGGGCTGGAAACCGGGCAGTTCCATGTGGATTATAATGTGGTCGATGAGACCCTGTCCCGGCTTTCCTCCTTAAACGATATAGAAATAGTAAGGTATCAGGCGGGAACCCTGGCCTATGTGTTTAATAAAAAACAGGGGGTGGGGAAAAATCTCTATTTCCGCCAGGCGGTAAACGCCGCGGCCCATGACGATGATATTTTACGGGCCACCTATGGAAGCCTCTACGATTTAGGTTCCAGTTATATGGACGATACCCAGCCCTATTGGAAGTCGGAAGCGGGTTCCCAAAACTACAACAATAAAGATCCCGAAAAGGCAAAGGCCCTCCTTCAACAGGCGGGATATAACGGGGAACCCTTCCGAATTTTGGTGGCAAACTTGAACAATATGGACCGGGGCGCCCTGGTACTGGAACAGCACCTTAAGGCTGTCGGCATTAATGTGGAACTCATCGTGGTAGACTGGGCTACCTTGACCCAATACCGTACCGATCCTTCCCGGTTTGATCTTTACGTTACCAGTTTTGCCAGCGTGCCGGTGCCTTCCCTGAAGCTCTACTTCGGCCCCTCCTATCCGGGCTGGTCGGAGGATGAAACCCTGCAAAGGTACTTCGCGGATTTTAACGGAGCCACTAACCGGGAAGAGGCCCGGAAACGCTGGGATATCCTCCAGGGATATTCCTGGGAATACCTGCCCCTCATCAACGTCGGCCACTATATCGCCGCCTTTGCCTGGAGCAAAAAGGTAGAAAATGTCACCGTCTATAACGGTGTTTATTTCTGGAATACCAGCGTAAAAAAATGAGGCTGGGATATAAGGGGAAGGATGATGGATTATGCTGATTTTTTGAAAAACCAGGACAGCCGGGCCGGCGGTTATTACGCCCTAAGCGATCTGATTTGGGAAAAGGCGGAAATATGTTATACCGAAGTAGAATCGGCGCGGATCCTGGAAGACTGGTTTTCCAAGGAAGGTTTTTCGGTTACCCCCGGGGTATACGGTATTCCCACGGCCTTTACCGCCCAATACGGCTCCGGTTCTCCCCGGATCGGCCTTTTAGGGGAATTTGACGCCCTTTCAAGCATGACCCAGGAGGCGGATGTTTTTGAAAAAAAGCCCGGGGCGCAGGTAAACGGGCACGGCTGCGGTCACAATCTCCTGGGGGTCGGCTCCTTGGTTGCCGCCGGGGCGGTCAAGGAATTTTTAGCCCAAACCGGAAAACCGGGGACGGTGATCTACTACGGCTGCCCCGCGGAGGAAAACGGTTCCGGCAAAGCCTTTATGGCCCGGGCCGGGGCCTTTAAAGACCTGGACGCCGCCCTGACCTGGCATCCCGGCACGTTAAACCGGATTGCCACCGAAAGTTCCCTGGCAAATATTCTGGTAAAATTTTATTTCCACGGCATAAGTTCCCATGCCGCGGGGTCCCCCGAACTGGGTCGCAGCGCCCTTGACGCGGTGGAACTTATGAACGTGGGAACCAATTACCTGCGGGAACACATGATTGACGAGGCCCGGATCCATTATGCCGTAACCAATACCGGGGGTGTATCCCCCAACGTGGTCCAGGCGGAGGCCTCGGTTGTCTATATGATCCGGGCGCCGGAAATGGCCCAGGTGCAGGAATTATACCAGCGGGTTATCAGGATCGCCGAAGGGGCGGCCCTCATGACCGGGACGGCTGCCGATCACCGGATTATCAAAACTTGTTCAAACTTCCTCTCCAACCGCGTCCTGGAGGAGTTGCTGCAGGAATCCTTCGAGGCCCTGCCCTTGCCGGATATAAATGCCGCCGACCGGGAATATGCCGCCCGGTTTTCCGCTACCTGCCCCCAGGCGCCGAGCCTTATCTTAAAAAGCATCGCCGACAAGTACCCTTCCCGGTCAGGGGGGATTTTTTTGAAGAACCATCTTGAGGATACCTTCTATAACTTTATCGTCCCCTACGATAAGGACCGCCTGGATAAAAGCGGGAAGGGATCCACCGATGTGGGGGATGTGAGTTGGTTATGCCCTACGGCGCAATTTAGCGCCGCCACCTGGGCGGCGGGCACCCCCGGGCATTCCTGGCAGGTAGTGGCCCAGGGTAAGGGCCGGATTGCCCATGCCATGACCCTCTATGCCGGCAAAATTCTGGCCCGGGCCGCCATGCGGCTTTTTTCGGAGGAAGCCCTCCGCGCCGCCGCAAGGGAGGAGTTTACCGAGCAGATGCGGGGGCGGTGTTATTTCCCGGTCCCGGCGGAAGCCAAACCGGAAGCAATAACAGCCCTATAAAGGCTGAGGCAAGGTATCGGTATGAGGAAGTATATTGTAAAACGGATACTCTCAATTATCCCGGTTTTGTTTATTGTATCCCTGGTTGTCTTTAGCCTGTCCTACCTTATCCCCGGGGACCCCGCCGCGATGATCCTGGGGGACAATGCCACCACCGAGGACATAGCGGCCCTGCGGCTTCGGATGGGCCTGGACGAAGCCCCGGTTCTCCGGTATTTTAAATGGATTTTTAATATGCTCCACGGAGACTTCGGGGTATCGGTTGCCCA